>JAYUFI010000530.1:0-4946 GCA_043738805.1 Planctomycetaceae bacterium
CGCACGGCCAGATGCGCCGGCTCGCGCGAGATTTCGATGGTCCGTTTGATCACAACGGCGTCCCTCATCAAGACAGGGAACGCCTCCGTGCAGGAACAGTAAAGCGGAAGACGGCAAAGCCCTTGGCCATCACCGTCGATGCTACCGACGGCGGGGAACCGCTTGCACGAGTTTTTTGAAGTTAATGCGAAGTGACTCGGCACATTGATGGAAGAGCCGACATCACCTTTCAGTCTTTGTTTCAGTGATGACGGTCACTTTGCCAAGCGGACTGACCCGAACTTTCATTGCATGTGGACGTCCCGGCGGTGCCAAGTCTTTCAAATCGCTGGGAGTGACGGCGAACTGTTCCCGTTTGGAATCGGGAACTTTCTTGTCATCGGAGTCCTTGCGCTCAGTGGCCTTTCGGGCATCCCAGTGAGGGACGACCACGATGCTTTGCGGTTTATCGAGCTTGGCAACCACGAAGTAGCCTACTTCTTTGGTATTCTTGTGCTTCATCAGAAGCATTTCCCCTTCGCAGAGGCTCATGACAAACTGCCCGCCCTTCTTGTCGTCATCAGCGCGATCAACGATGGGGTGAGCCAACTCGATTCGGCGCAGTTCCGGCTTCCGTTTCGTTCGCTCGGCTTTTGAAAGCTTCCGGAGAGCCTTCTGTGATGGGATGCCAGCTTCACGAAAGGCGCGAAGTTTAGCGAGTTTCAGTTGCGCGGCTTCGTAACCAGTAACAACTTCGCCAGACCATTTGTCAATTCCTTTCTTGTTCTTGGCGACCCGGATTTCAATGTGGTGATTGTTCTGGCCGTCGTAGAGTCTCAGAGAGCTGATTGCATCGTTCTTGCTTCGCTTGCCAGTAGCATAGTCGTATTGGTCCCGCTTGATCGTGACCGGATCGCTGTTGCTCCACAACAACACGACACTGTGAATCGGAACTCCGCTGTCTTGAGTCAAAGGTCCGTGGGCTAGGATTGTTCGTTTGAGTTCCGTGTTCGTATACGAATCGGGATCAAGGCCCCTTTCTTCGATCCGTCGGCGAAGAAGTCGCCTCAGTCCAACGTCTCGAACAAGGCCACCCTTTTCTGGTTTTGGATCGACAACCGCATGAGTGAATCCCTTGCTTTTGACGAGCTTACGAGCGGCTTTCGTTGCCTCATCTTCTGAAAGCCCTTGTTTGCCGATGCGTAGCCGCCTCGCAATCCGCTCAACAGCTTCGTCATCGCTCTCCGTGCGAGGCATGCGCAAGTGAGACGGCTTGAGGAAGTCGCTGTTGGCCTCGCCAAGAACATCTTGTCGGACAGCCACGCGACCATCGACCGACTTCTGGTGACTGGAACCATTCTGCACCCACGTATCGACGACCGGTCCGTACTGAGTGGCTTTGTGAAATGCGCCGATCAACTTGTTCTTGACCGGTCGGTGTGAAACGGGGCGTTCGAGTGTTTCGCCACCGAAGACCGCACGCTGCACAGCATCGCGTAGATGCTGTCGGTCAGAAAATGGTGCAGGCAGATCGAGCCTGTTTTGTTTGCGGTAGTTTTCCATCTCTTCTTCATCGGCCGTATTGATGCCAGCCTTGTTTGCTCGTTGCTCCCGTTCGTCCCATGCCCTTTTGGCTTGTTCTGTGCAAAGCGCGATGACGATGGCATCGATCGCGTGGTGACGGTGGTCACCACGGTTTTTCTCCTTCCGCTCGTGTTCTGCTTCATTGGTCAGCCCGCTGGCTTTGGCGTCGTGCTCGTCGAAGAAGAGTCCCCATTCTCGGCGCAACCGACTGGTCCAAAGGCCATCGTTGTTGAAGATTCTTCTTGTTTCCGGCTTCTCGTCCCCACCCGCGCTTCGCTCAGGCAATCCTTTGCCGTCGTAAAGAGCGTCCGCAAGATAGGTCATCACCTGCCGGGAAGCGTACTGGGTTGCCGCGCCCTGACTTGCCGTCATTTGTTGAATGTCCTTCACGTCCTTCTTGAATTGCTCGATCTTGGCCTTGTCAAACCGATTCGTGAAGTAGTTCGGGGGCATCGCGGAAGGAGATCCGCGTCTGGGCCGCGCTTGTTCGGTGAGGTAGCACTTCCAGAGTTCGACATCCGTGGCCGTCTTGGTTTCTGATGGCTTGATCCGGACGATGTTTCCGTAGATGTTTTCGATCCATGTGATCCCTTCCTCGAAGCCACCCTCCAACGTTTTCTCCCAGAATTCGCGGGGCGTACGGCGGCCCATGTCGCGGTTGCACTTGGTATGGGCGAGTACGACATTTGCGCTTCCATTGCGACCACCGCTACCTTTAGGAACGATGTGAGCGACTTCACATCCCTTTCCCAGTGCAGCCGTTCGGAACGTGATCCCACCGCAGTCGCCGTCGCCCATTGTCTTGCCACAAAGTGGACAGACACAGTTCTGCTGCACTGCCAGCACGACACGCTCGACCGCTGCGCGTTGCTGCGTGGGACTTCGCGCATCCAAATCGAATTTGGTGATAATCTCGTTTCGGATACGGGCACGGAGCCTGTTCGTGAACAGGGCACGGTCTGCATCGATCTTGCCCATCTTGGCCTCGCGAGCGAGTTCAACATGGATTTCGTCTGGCCTGCACCCAAAAGAGATCATGAATTCGACGATGTGTCGGCGCACTTCATGAATGGCTTTGCGAACGACCGGATTGCTAATGAGCGGGGCTGGCGCAGGTTCCGCCAATTCCCGGCCATCGGAGTCTAAAACTTTTTCGCCGTTTTTCTTCAGGCAGTGTTTACGCATGTAGTGCCGATCGCGCGCCGTCGCTCCCTTCGCGCCGGTGACATAACGCCGCATCTTGATTTCGATCTGCTTGGCCTCACGCTCGGCCACGTTTTGGGGATCAGCGGCATCACGCAACGCCTTTTCCCACGCTCTGAGCACGCGGAAGTAGTCTGACTTTGGATGGCCGTCTGGCTCGATGCCCCGGCTGTGCATCGTTTTCACAAACATCTTTCGCGTCGGAGATTCTGTGACGAGTGAGCGACCAAGAGTTTCGGCGTTCTCATCGTTGAGCGTTGGCGTTTGTTTTGGTTCTGCCTGTTGCTGACAACCGTCAGTTTCGTCGTGAATGTCGGCGTCCGATGGCCCCGATTGCGCTGTCGCCTCATTGCTAGCCAGCAATCGACGAGCGGTGTTCTGATCGAGCCATCTGAATTGTCCGGGGTTCTTCTCATCTGCCCACGGCTTATCGCGATCCATCACGATGAGAAGATCGCGCACGGCGCGCCGACTCATGTTCAGCCGCTTCGCATCAGGTCGGGGTCGCTTCTTCCATGCGGCAACCAGCGCGTCGGCCTGTCCATCGCTCAGTCCCGCCCAGTCGCGCATGACCAACGACTTGAGTTTGTCCGCGTTCTTTTCTTCATCCGGGTCATGCTTCAGGATTGCGTGATTGATTCCTTCGCGCGAACGCTCAGGCATCTCCTTCCATTTTTCGGCGGTAATGGCTCCGTGGATGATCTCCCGGCTGAACCAGTCCGTGTTGATTTGCCGTTCTTCGTCGGCTTCGATGTTGAATCGGAATTGGGAAGTCCTGGTGGCGTGTCCCCAGCCCATCTCTTCACGCAAATCGGTGACGGTGATCGACCGCTTGGGTTGCCCCTTCTGTTTTCCCTTTTGATTGACCCCAAACGGTGAACTCAGGAAGGCTTTGATCTTTTGCCGTTCGGCTGGGGTCAGCGGGCGTGCTTCTCTTCCCCGTTCAATGATTTTGAGATTGTTGATCGTCTCGACGACCAAGTACCGAGAGGCATACATGTCCGCGTGTGCGACGCAACGTTCTGTCGGTTCCAACACGCAACGGCCCAGCGTTCCCAAGTCCCACGACTGCATTCGCTGACCGAAGAGCAACCCCTTGTGTCGCCAATTTGAGTTGCGGGTTTCATCGTCAATCGCAAGCCGAAGTTCGTCGGTCAGTATTTCCGCCAGCGGCCCACCGAGATGTTTCTGTGCGTTCCACAACTTCGTGAACTCGTCATGGATCGTTGAGCGATCGGCGTGGAACCGAAACTCACCAGCTCTGTTGCGAACAGGCTTGCGCCACTCCCGTTGTCCAATCTTGTGCTTTCGCTTATCGGGAGTCGTGATGGGCGTCAGCTCTTCATCGCGAAGATCGGCAATGAAACGCCCATAAGTGACGTTGCAGTCTTTCAAGAGAGAGGCCGACAGCCGCTTCAATCCTTCCTGTGCGGCATCAAGGTCATCGTTCTCCTGATCGGTGCGACCCTTCTTCTTGTTGAGGTTTTCGATCACGCCGCGCAGCTCTTGTTCGGCCTTCTTGTCGTGGTCGGAGGCATATCGCCCCAGCATTGCCGTTTGGAGTTCGATGATCGCCGACTTGACCTTCCCCGCGTCACCAACTTCCGCATCGAAACCGAGTGCCCCGCGACGCTGGGACATGTGCAACAAGACACGCCCAAACTCGTATGGAGAGAGTGATTCGGTCAGTCCCTTGCGCCGTAGTTCCCACGGGTCGGTCTCCTGCAGAAGTTTCTCGAATGCTTCGGCGTTCGGTGGTAGCAGCCCCGCCGAGATCAACTTCAGGCGAAGCAACCGCTTTCGTTGGGCTCGCCTTGCGAGCGTGATCCGTGCTCGTCGCATCATTCGGCGTTTGGCGTTCTTCGGGTCGCCTCGTTTCTCATCGGACTCATCGACGCCAGCCGGGAAAACGCTCAAGCCGACGGTTATCTCGCCGGTCTGGTGGTCAATCCAGGCAGACCCGACGGAATTCGATCCGATGTCCAACCCAAGCGCAAACCTAAACGCAATCGTCATGATGGTTCCACTTTCCTTGACAGTAATCTCAGGATGCGTAGTATGGCCAAAAGTGTAACCAACCCGAGCCTGCCGTTTCACGCAACAAGATACAAATCGCAGGCACCGCCTTCGGGCGACCGCCGCAGCTCACGCAACCCGTGACCTGCGGTTTTTTATTGCGC
>JAYUFI010000531.1:0-1855 GCA_043738805.1 Planctomycetaceae bacterium
TAGCCCTTCACGCACGGACACGACAACTCCTTGGCGAGCGGGTCCATGACAAGCAGCACCAATTCCTTGACACCGGGCGCGGAGACCGGCTTCTCCTCCGCCGACAACAAATTCGCTGCCAGAAATGGTGACGAGGCAATCGCAGTCAAAGCCGTTCGACGCGTGAGGGACGACATGGCATTTCTTTCTGAAACACGTTCTTACGAAATTAGGCATGGGCCACAAAGTTCGACACGGGGTTCCCGCCCCTGTCGAACGGCACCGTGAACCGGGCTGCGGCCAAGAATCTTTGTGTTTGAAGTCTGCCCGGTCCACCGATTGGGTTGAACCAATTGTCAGGCAATAATCTTCCCGACGATCAGTTCCTGACAACTTGCGTTGCGCGTCATTTACTCAATGGTTCTTGTCGCCTTGGTCATCGCCTCCGTCGCGAATGGGAAGAAATCCATTCGGCTTTACGAGCAGTTGCCCGCTGGCACCGAAATCGATGACAAGCTCTGCCGCGTTGAGTGTGACGACCTCACCGCCGGTCAGTGGATCTTGAGTTTCAACGGCGGTGCAATCTTCGATCGTTCTCCAGGGGACTTTTCACCGGCACTTGTGACGCTGACAACAGCACCGATTGCGGTGGCCGTGGTCGCTGCAATCAGCGCTTGGCGACGAGATACTGGCAATTGCTCGTTCATGTGCAGTCCTCCTTGCTGTTCAGAATTAACACTGTCGTTCGCTCTTACTCGGCCTTGGAAACCTTCTTGTCAGCCTTCGCGTCTGTCGTCGGCTCTTCTGCCGGTTTCTCGTCGTCGGCCTTCTGATTGAGGATCACGATGCGAGAGCCTTGCAGATCGAAGAAGTAAGCCTTCTCGCCGTTCGGAGACAGGTTGATGGTGACGTTCTTGCAACCGCCGCTCACCTTGGCCTGACCGACGATGCCGAGAAAACTTCCTTCCTTGGTGAACCGCTTGATGTAGCCTTCGGACTCGGCGGTGAGGACTTCTCCGTTCGAGCCGAAGCAGAGATTCATCGGATTGCAACAGCCGCCAAACTTCGCGCCCGCTCCGCCGTTGCGATCTCCTTCGCCCCAGTGCCCGAGTTGCTTTCCTTCGCGGTCGTATTGGACCACGCGTTTGCGGCTGTTCTCGGCCACGAAGATGCCGTCCTCACAGCAGCGGATGTCCATCTGGCCACAGCAGCCGGACAAACCGGAGACGATCTGCTCGGCTCCTTCAAAATCGAGACTAGTCCGCCAGATCGCGTAGCCGTAGCCCTTCATCACGCCCGACGCGATGAAGACGTCTTTGTCGGAAACGGTCAATGCGTTGGTGATCTTCAGTCGGCCGGTCAGATCGTTGATGACATCGTCGATCTTCCGTTCGCCGCGCTGCTTGTAGAAAGTCATCAGCGACTTGTTGTTTGTCTCCAAATTCTTCACGGTCATTTCGAGCGTGCGGATCTGACGCTTGGCAGCGGCGGTTCGTTCTTCCTCGGGCTTGGCCTCCAACTTTTCCTTGTGCTCCGCCAACAGCTTCTTCTGAGCATCGACCTGCTCGGTCATCTGTTTGAGTTGTTCGGCGTATTGCTCCTTCTCTTCTTCGAGTTGAGCCTCGGCCTCTTCCCGCAGCTTGTCGGAGTGTTTGAGCAGCTTGGCAACGTGCGGGAGGTCGGCCTTGGCGAGTTCCTTCCCCTCGGCATCGAACTTCGCAATTTTGCCGTTGCCCGAGACGAAGACCTGCCCGTTGGGAGCGATCGAAATCGACTGGACGGCAAAATCGACGGTCCACTGCCGCAGATCCTTGCCGTCGCCATTGAAGACTCGAATCTCGGACGAGTTGTTCTTCCCTTCCAGCTTCACGTTGCC
>JAYUFI010000532.1:0-1855 GCA_043738805.1 Planctomycetaceae bacterium
CGCCGGAAACAACCGGGGGGCTGACGCCGCCCCGCTCGCCTAGTTTTTCAAACGAACAAAACGCGGCGAACGTTGGTGGGCGCGAATTGCAGTTGGCGGTTTGTGAAGAAGCAGAAACGGAGTCGGTGCAGCGGCGGTTTGGAAAACCGCCCTACGAAGTGGAAGAAGCGCAGCCGACAGACCTCGCGGCGGCGACAGCGGCGGTGTTGGATTTGAACATGCAGGCCGCACTCGCTGATGGACTTGAAGCGGCGGGGCGAGTGATCGTTGAGCAGCTTGCCCAACATCTGAAGCTCGATCGAGTCGCGTTTGCGTGGCGACGATCGACAGGGACGTGTTCGCTGACTGCGGTCTCTGGTCTGTCTCGTTTCGATCAACGTTCGGAACTCGTCGAACTGTTACACGGCACGGCGAATGAAGCAGTCGCCCGCCAGACAGATGGTTCGTGGCCGCCATTGATGACCGCGAATCGGCATTCGTTGCTCGCTCATCGCAAGCTGGTCGAGATGTCGCGCGTCGAAGCGGCGGCCTCGTATCGGCTGACGACGGGCAAATCAGCAACCGGACAGAGCAGCCGCACGTTGGGCGTGTTGCTCGTGAGCGGCTCGCGAGCGGCGGTTCATGATCCGGCGAACGTTCGCTTTTTGACTGCGGCGGCGAAATGCTTGTCGGCCACGTTGGAATTGACGGTTCGCGCGGAAGGGGGCGTTGTTCGTCGCATCGTGACTCAGTTCCGTCGCGCGGTTTCGCGACAGGCGTTCGCGTTGATGACGCTGTCCGCGATCGCGGTTGTGGCTTTAATGGCCGCACCGTGGCCGTATCGAATTTCGTGTCGTTGCGTCGTCGAACCGATGCAGCGGCGCTTCGTGGTCGCTCCGCACGACGGGCTGATTGAAACGTCGCTCGTGCAACCGGGCGATGTCGTGCGAGCGGGTCAGCCGTTGGCGCGGATGGACGCTCGCGAGGTTCGCTGGGAATTGGCGGGACTGGAAGCAGACCGCCGACAAGCGATGCAGCAACGGGATACGAGTTTGACTCGTGGTGAACTCGCGAAGTCGGAACTCGCGCGATTGGAGATTGAGCAACTCGATGCGAAGCTCGAACTGCTGCGTCGTCGCGCGAGTTTGTTGGAGTTGCAAGCGCCGCTCGACGGCATCGTGCTCAGCGGCAGCCTCGACAAGCTCTCGTCAGCACCGGTGAAGACCGGGCAAGTTTTATTTGAGATCGCGCCGCTGGATCGCCTGCGTGTGGAAGTTTCGACGCCGGCGGAAGACTACCGACACGTGACGGAAGGGGCGGCGGTTGAACTGCGTTTCGACGGACGTCTGAATGAATTGCAAACCGGCACGCTGGCGCGCGTGCGGCCGCGCTCAGAGATTCGCGAGGCGGCGGATGTGTTCGTCGCCGAAGTCGAAATGGATAACCCCGATCATTCGCTTCGACCGGGACAACGTGGTTCGGCAGTTGTGATCGGCTCGTCGCATCCACTGGCTTGGAATCTATTCCACAAAGCAACCGATCGCGTGAGGCAGTGGTTGCCGTATTGAAAGTCTGAATTCAAACCCCACCGAGCTTGTCTCGGTGGCTCGCGGGCCTTTGCGGTGAAACCGCTCCGTTTGAGTTCTTAGAAGTTCGCGTAGTGCGGAAGCCCGAATCCACCGACACGAGGTCGGTGGGGGAAAAGAAAAATTGTTCTCCCATGTCACTCGATCTTCGCACTTATGAACTGCGTCAGCTTCGTCCGCGATTGCGGGAGGAGTTGTCGTTTACGTGGCAGTCATATGGCGGGGCGGAGTGTTACGTTTTGGAAGACGCCGCGAACGGCGCGTATTTCCGAATCGGGTTGCCGGAGTAC
>JAYUFI010000533.1:0-4943 GCA_043738805.1 Planctomycetaceae bacterium
GTTTAGACCAATACCCACACCGAAGTCCGATGGACCGGATAAACATCATTTGGACTCCGGCTTGCGACATCACACCAACAGCCGCCCCGCGTAGCCGACGCAGCGGGTCGTGTCACTGCTCGCTGCGGCGGAGGTTGCGTAGCCGACCTCGATGGATTGATGCAGTTTGCCGAGTTTCTTGAGCGTTTTCATCACGATCACGGCTGGCACGAGGCCACACATGCTGATGTGATTGGACTGGCAAGTCCCGAACAGCGTGTCTTCGTTCAAGCAATCGAATTCGGCGAGTGCGAGCGTGTCGAGGCGGCGCGTCTCGCTGTCGTTTGCGTAGTGATTCATGTCGCTGGAGATCAGCAGCAGCGGCGGCTCCGGCAGGCGGCTAATGACGCCCGCCAAGCCGTCCGCGAATTGTTCGCAGCGACCGAGGTTGCCGCCGCTGACGCAGATGCCGACCACTTTTGTTTGCGGCGCGAGCCGGTGGATGATCGGAAGCTCGACTTCAATCCCGTGCTCTTGTTGATGAGCCGCCGCGTCGAACTGCAATCTCGGAATCGCTGTCGCCAGCGCGCGAGCCAGTTCGAGATCAGACTCCAGTTGTCCGCCGGGGAATGACCACGTTCGATGCGGCGCGATGGACCATTCAACGCCGCCCGCCGTGTGCTTGGGGCCGATGATGATCACCGTGCGCGGCAACTCAATCCGTTTGAGCACATCGGCGGCCAGTTTGCCGGAGAAGGCCCAACCGGCGTGAGGGACCATCGCAGCGGAGACTTTTTGTTTCACCGCGTCACCAGCCAGCATACGGTTCAACTCCACGGCGACGCTCGCGGCATCTGCCGGATAAAACCGACCGGCGACAGCGGGCGGACGAACGTCAGGCCCGGCGACCGGCTTCGGAGTCATCTCGATCATGAACCGCTCGCGAGTCGTCATGACTCTCATGCTGAAGATTTGAGCCCACTCCGGATTGCTGACCTGAGCCGCATCACTCGCGTCACGCACGATCGCATCGACGGGGACGTTGTGGTGATATACGAAACCTTGCCGATTTCGCTCGCTGACCAAGATGCCTCGCTCGATCGTGTTGATACCATCCAACGAAGGTTGTTCGACCGTGCCGTGCATCGCCGCGTCGTCGAGCACAGCGATATCGACCTGCAACTTCTCCGGTGGAAAGTTTGAGTTCCCTTGAATCGCACGAGCCAAGCCTTCGCACTGCTCGAACAATGTCGTTTGTAACGGGTACTTGTCCTTGATCGACAGCCGCGATGACGACAACCACAAGTTCGTTTTCGGAACGGTCACGATCGTTGTCACGCCGTGCATGTCGGCGTCCGGAACTCCAGGGCAGTAATACAGCGGCGTCATGCCCTGCAACAAAGCATGAATCGTCTGCCGACAAAATTCAGCCAAGCGACCGATGTCGGCGGGAGACAACGGCGGCGGTGATTTCTCTTCGTCGGCCAGTTGCATCACGGATGACATCGGGCCGTGAATCACATCTCCCTCGAATTGAAACAACGTCGTCTCGTCTGACTTCCACGCAGTCGGCGGCAAGCCCGCTTTGACGCAGACTTGATTGAGAAACTCTTCGCTGCCCCAGTTGTTGTCGGTCGCGACGCCGGGCAACAACAGACCGCGCTTGTCACCGGCGATGATCTGCAAACCGTGCTTACCAATCGTCACCGCGTTGATGCGATCGAGTCCGCGCTCGGTCACTCGTTCGGGCGCGAAGAGCAACCAAACATCAAGGTCGAGATGCGATAGCTCGCTCGCCGAAATCCTCGGAAATCGCGGATCATTCGTCGCCGTGCGATTCGCCGCTTCCTTCAAGCATTGCCCCAACTGCATCGCTTGACCGAACGAGCCGCAGCACGACCGCAATCGCCCTTGCCGCTTCAAGCTGACGAACGTCCCAGCGACGACTCGCAGCGGCAGCCCCGTTCGATCGAACGACGACGTCTTCGCGGGACGTCCGAGCGTTGCCGCTTTGACGAGTTCCGCCGCCGTGCTCAACAAAATGTAGTGCTGCTCGGGCAGCAGGTCGGGAGCAGTGGTCGGGATTTGCATGGGGGCGGTTCCTTGTGAAGTTGGTTGCGTTTGTTTGGTTTCTCGCGATGCAGACGTTGTTGCTTGTGCGAAGGGAGGAGGTGAATACGGTCTCTCAGGCAACGACAATGGCTGCTCGCGATTGGCGACGTGAAACTTCCGCAGATCAACCGGCTGCCGCTTGCGACCCCATGTGCCGGGACGCTCTTCAAAGACTCCGGCGATGTGCGTTCCGCAGTACTGGCACTTGTCGCCGTCGAGCGCATACACGCCCAGTTCGTACCAGTTCCGTTGAATGAGCACGTTGCGGCAATTCGGACAGTACGTGCTCTGCCGCGAGACATCATCGACGTTGCCGACGTAGACGTATTTCAAACCGGTTTTCATCGCGATCTCGCGCGCCTCAGCGAGAATCTCCGGCGACGTCTTTGGTCGATCGAGCATTCGGTAATCAGGATGAAACGCGGTGAAGTGGACCGGCACTTCGTCACCGATCGCCTCCAGAATCCAATCGCTCATCTGCTGGAACTCGTCCAGTCCGTCGTTCGCTTGCGGGATGACGAGGTTTGTGATTTCAAACCAGACGTCGGTCTCGTGCTTCAGCCACTTCAGCGTGTCGAGCACCGGCTGCAAGTGCGACAGCGTTGTTCGGTAATAGAACTCTTCAGTGAACGCCTTGAGGTCCACGTTCGCGGCATCCATGAACTCGTAAAACGGCCCGCGAGCTTTCTTCGTGATGTAACCCGCCGTCACTGCGACCGATTTGATCCCCGCCGCGCGACATGCCTTCGCGGTGTCGATCGCGTACTCGGCCCAGATGACCGGATCGTTGTACGTGTAGGCCACGCTGTGACAACCCATCTCCTTGGCCGCGCGAGCGATCTCTTCCGGCAGAGCCCGCTGACTGAGCCGCTCGGTCTCGCGCGACTTCGAGATGTCCCAGTTCTGACAAAACTTGCAGCCCAAGTTGCAACCGGCCGTGCCGAAGCTCAACACGCTCGTCCCCGGCAGAAAATGATTCAGCGGCTTCTTCTCAATCGGATCAATGCAGAATCCCGTGCTGCGGCCATACGTCGTCAGCATCATTTCACCGCCGAGATTCTGCCGCACGAAGCAGAAGCCGCGATCGCCCTCCTTCATCACGCACTGCCGAGGACACAGATCGCACGCGACTCGATCTCCTTCACGGTGCCACCAGCCACCCGGCACGATCCCGTCCGCGTGCAGCGAGCTGATGCTACTCAGCAGAGCGAGATGCGCGGCTTCTTCTTGAGCGATCTCCGGTGTGTGCAAAATGGGAAGAGCCGTTGTCATTTCTCACTCCTTGAGTTCGATCCGATCCGTCATCGCAGGCCGCTCAATTGATCGGCTACAGGATAGCCGAATGGCTCACGCACGACAGCGCGACAAACGACGCCGAATGCCCTCATGAGCAGCTCAGCCTTCTGCCGTTGTTGTTGAGTTGTTGCGCTGGCAAACGAGAGGCTTCTCGATATCGTGCGAGGTCAACTGAGGCCGACTTCGGGGCACACGCTTTGAGTTGTACTCAACGAACATCTCCAGAATGCTGTGACGATCAATCCATTTCGCGAAGGATGATACGATGTCTCGACCACGCTCGTTGATGGCCTCGCTGATTCTGAGTTTGATTTGTGTTGCAGCGTTCTGCGCGGTGACGTCATCGCCGAACGCCAAAGAACCAGCCAACTTCACCGACAAAGCGGCTGATAAACAGGCCAAGAACGAGCCAACACCGTCAACGAAAACTGACGCCAAGCGGATTGAAGTGCCGCTCAACGGCCACGTCTTCTCGTTGCCCGAAGGTTTCACGATTGAACTCGTTGCCGGGCCGCCGTTAGTCAATCGGCCGATCACTGCCAGCTTCGATGAGGACGGGCGGCTGTACGTTTCCGATTCATCGGGCACGAACGATCCGTCGGCAAAGCAGCTCATCGACAAGCCGCATCGAGTCGTGCGACTCGAAGACACCGACAGCGACGGCAAGTTCGACAAGAGCAGCGTGTTCGCCGACAAGCTGATGTTTCCAGAAGGAACGCTGTGGCATGACGGCTCGCTGTATGTGGCCGCTCCGCCGAGCATCTGGAAGCTGACCGATACCGATGGCGACGGCGTGGCCGATCAACGCGAAGAGTGGTTCAAAGGGAACACGCTCACTGGTTGCGCGAACGATCTGCACGGGCCGTATCTCGGTCCCGACGGATTTCTTTATTGGTGCAAGGGAGCGTTTGCGGAGCAGACCTACGAGCGGCCGATCCACCAAGTAACCCGAAGCGTCAGCGAGGGCGACCATCCGACAAAACCGTGGACCACAAAAGCCTCGCACATTTTCCGCGCGAGACCAGACGCTCCGCGCGACCCCGCCACCGGCAGCATCAAGACATCGGCCATCGAGTGCGTGATGACCGGCGGCATGGACAACCCGGTGGATGTCGTCTTCACGCCGAACGGCGAGCGAATTTTCACGACGACGTTCCTGGTGCATCCCGGCGGAGGCAACCGCGACGGTCTGCTGCACGCCGTGTACGGCGGAGTCTATGGCAAGGACTGGAACGTGATTGATTCCCCCAGCCACCCGCGGACCGGCGACGTGATGCCGGTGCTGTGCCATCTCGGAGCCGCCGCACCCTGCGGCCTGGAACGCTTGCAGTCCTCCGCCTGGGGCCGCGAGTACCAAGACAATCTCTTCGCCTGCTGCTTCAACATGCGCAAGGTGACTCGCCACGTCTTAACTCCAAAAGGAGCCACATTTGACTGTTTGACGACCGATTTCGTGGTCTCGAACAACCTCGACTTCCACCCGACCGACGTGCTGGAAGACGCCGACGGCAGCCTGCTGATCGTGGACACCGGCGGCTGGTACAAGCTCTGCTGCC
>JAYUFI010000534.1:0-1855 GCA_043738805.1 Planctomycetaceae bacterium
GTTGTTGAGAACGGGCTCGATTGCTTCACGAGCAACACCGATTGTCAAACTTGGTCGCGCGACAACGTTCGAGATTGCTGAGGATTGTTGACTCAAAA
Organism: Planctomycetaceae bacterium; assembly: GCA_043738805.1. Classification (GTDB taxonomy): domain Bacteria; phylum Planctomycetota; class Planctomycetia; order Planctomycetales; family Planctomycetaceae; genus SXKJ01. Next base: position 99 of record JAYUFI010000534.1, read on the forward strand.
CCGGAACCGAACCCACGTCTGCGACCACACTCCGATTCATCACCACCAACTGCGGCACAAACGGCTGTTCATTCATGGCAACCGAACTTGCCGGTAACGACGTTTCCGGCTGAGGAAGCTCTGCCGAGCCGTTCGCTCGCGAAGCCGCTCCGGCACGAGGCATCAGTTGGGTTTGAACAACCGCGACCCCATTTGTTGTCGCCATCGCTGACATCAGAACGGCACGTGACTGAGGCAACCTCAACGCCGCACTTGTTGCGGCGGCCGGTTGCGGAGTCGTTCGTTGTGAAGGCGAAAGATCAACGAGTTGCTTTGCAAAGAGAGTGCTTGCTGTGCTGATCACTTTCTCCGACGCGATATTACTCGCGACAGGCTCTGCCTCGTCAGCAACAGCTTCGCGCGCTGACATCATCGAACTTGAAATCGAATGCCGCACGACAACTAATTGCTTCACCATCCTAATGAGTTCCGGAAGGTCTTCCGCGACGCGATCAATCGCAGACTTTGAGCGAACAACCGCCAACGTGCTCGGCCACCGAGATGCCTGTCGCAACGCAGTCAGATCAAGCGGCTCTGCCAAGCTGGACGGAGCAACTGTGCGAGCAGTCATTGTTCGGCCAAGCGGCTTTTGCTCCGCGAATCGAACCGCAGAAATGTCTCGGAATTGAACGAGGCTGCTCAACGATTCGTCGCTGTGCAAAACAGGCTCATCCCATTGCCGCCATCGCAACGTCGGTTGCCAAGCGACCAACAAACCCGCCGCCAGAGCGACCGTCACCACTGCCGCCCCAAAGCGGCGACGGCCTCGTGGTTTCGGCTCTGGCACAGAGACCGTCGCGTCAGTGGCCGCAGCACGAGAACTTGCCGTTCGATCCGGCCTCGTCGAATCCCGTTTGTTCGTTGTCGCATCATTCGACTTGGAGGAGTTCGAAGCCGTCGTTGAAACAGACGGTTCCACTGGCCAATTTGCCAACGGATTTTTCGGCGCGGCACTCCGTTGTTTCGGTTGGTCAATCGTGGCCACTCGCCGTTCGGGGGATACAGTCGGTTCACTCGCTCGCTTCGGCGGCTGCAGCCTCTCGGCTTTCATCGTCTTGAGTTGATCAGCAACAACCACTACGGCTCGCTTCTGATCAACACCCGCAACAGGCAAAGCCGCCGTTCGTCGAACGCGCCGGATGGCCCACAGAAAGAAAATGCCACAGAGCACCGGCACCGCCCATTTGGCTCGACCAAACCGTACGAGATGTTCGATGTCCCAACTCAGCCGGCTTACCACGACATCCGCGTGAGACAAATAAAGCTGCTTCGGACCTTCTCGCTTGCTGGCAAAGACAAGCGTTCGACCGTCCGTCGAGAACGCGGCATCGACGTCATCCGCTGCCGACGCGATCCCGTCTTGAACAAGCGTCGGCGATCTGACCACTCCGTTTTGCAACGGAGCTCGGAAGAGATCGAACTGCGATTCTTCGCTACTTAAAAGTGGGGCAACAGTGGTCGCATTTGTAGAACGGGCTCTCTTGCCCGCCGCCGCGCCGGAAACGGGCAAGGGTGCCCGTCCTACACTCATTGAAGCGTCGCCGCTTCGCGCCGCTCGATTCGATGCAAAATATAAGAACTTTCCGTCCGGAGAAATCGCCGGGCTGCGCTCATGACTCAACGGTGAATTGACGGCGGCGACCGCTTGTGGCGCGGGCCAGTCGGCATCGATGGCCGAGCGATGTGACTCGAAAATATCCGCTGTTTCGCCCGACGCT
>JAYUFI010000535.1:0-4938 GCA_043738805.1 Planctomycetaceae bacterium
ATCGACGCGGGGGACGTAGCGGCGCGGGTGGAAGCGTTGGAGTCGATCTTGAAATCACGACCGAAGCAAAGGGACGCGGCATGACGAACGGAGTGGCCAAGCTGTACGACCGATTGACGGCGAAGGAACGCACGGCGGCGTTTTTGTCGGCGGCGATTCGTGGCGATGACCTCGAAGCGCAACGACTCAACGCGGCTGCGCCTCGACGAACCGAGCAACGGTTGCATCATCTCGACCGAGTGCAAGCGGTTTGGAACGTCGCGGCAACGGCGAGGATTGAACAACTCACAACGCTGGCGAACTTGTGGCACGCTCAAGCGCGGTTGGCGTGGTCACTCGACAAGGCCGAAGCGGACGGAGAAGCGGGCGACGTGGTCAACGCTGACGTGGGCCGTGAGGTTCGCTTGTGGCGATCGTTCGTTGACGTGAGCTGTTGGCGGCTATCGCAGCATCAAGCGGCGTGGAGCATCGTTTGCGAACGGCTCGGCATCGCGCCGGAGTTTCTCAACGAGTTCGGCGATTGCGTCGCGCTCCGAATGACGGAAGCGAGGCTCGACGACAAGACACCGACAGCGGATGTTGTGCGGGAACGGCTCGACGAGTTTGGTGAATGCGGAGAACTGACGACCGCTGAAAGCATCGCGGCGGGCTGGCTCGCCATGTTCGATGGGATGACGAGCGACTGACGGGCGACGACGTGACCGCAAAGAGGCAGTGGTGCGAATTGGCGCGGGGTCTCGGAAAAGGGGCGGCGGTAGGTTCTCCCGGCGAGTCTGAGCGGCGTGAGGCTTTAGCATCACACAGAAATCGTTGATATGAGGAAATTTCAATGGGGGCTGCTTCCTTGTCCAAGTGTGGCGCGGCGTTGTCCAACCGGGGCGGCGGTCGCAGAAATGATTGTTGACGCCATAGTTTTTTCAGGTTCTTTGGCCTGCTGGCGAGCCGGGTGGGCTTCGCCAGAAGCATCCCGCGAAATTTGTGTGGGACACATTTTTTTCACCGGTAAGTAACCGAATGAGGTTTTGATTATGCCTGACGCGGATTTACTCGACCTGACTCGATTCGATTTGTTGAATGAGTTACCGGGCGTGTCGGACGCTCAGATTCCAAGCCAACAGAAGGGTCGGCATCGGCTGCGACCGCTGGCGGTTCGGCGACGTGAAGCGGCGCGGCTGTTGGGCGTTTCGATTTCGACTTGGCGACGATGGGACACGGCTGGAGCGACTCCGCCATCGGTAACGGTTGGCAAACTGACGCTCTGGCCGATGCGCTCGCTTCGGTTGTGGATGCAATGGGGCTGTCCGTCGCGGGCTGAATTCGAGCGGCGGAGTGATTGCGAGAGGTTGCGGAACGAGTAGCCTTTCGGACAATGTCCGCTCCAAAATCCGATGACCCTCGCTCTGACGGACACTCGAATGGCCCTCAACGGCATCAGTGGGTTTGCGCTCGACGAAACTCCGATCGCAATTATCGACTTTGAAACTACCGGTTTGAGTGCTGGTATCGACCGCGTCGTAGAGGTATCGGTGGTACGTCTCGACCCTGGCAAGACACCTCGACTGGTGTTCGACACGCTGGTGAATCCGATGAGGCAGATGGCTGCGACTGAGATTCACGGGATCACCGATCAAGATGTTGCCAACGCCCCTCAGTTTGCTGACATCGTGGAAGATCTTCTCGGTGCTTTGAGCGGGTGTGTCGTCGCTGCGTACAACGTGTATTTCGACATGCGGTTTTTGAACTACGAACTCACCAACGTTGGAGTTTTTCATGAACCGCCACATTTTTGCTTGATGTACCTGCGGACGATGCTCGGATTGGGAGCGACGTGCAAACTTCGAGAAGCGTGTCGCTTTCACGGAGTCGATCTTGAAAAATCACACGTCGCCGCCGCCGACGCATTGGCCTCTGGATTCCTTCTCGCCAAGTACCTTGAGACGGCACGAGAGCGGGGCATCAGAACTTTTGGCGATCTGGCTAGACTCAAGCAATACAAGTTTGTCAGAAGCTTCGCGAATGATCCTTTTCCGGTTCTGTCAGAATTCACGCATCGCCCGTTAGAACAACAGCGTTCCCAAGCTCGGCACGCACCAGTGACTGTCATTGATCCGATTCGACATGCAATTGCCGAATACTGGGATGCGATTGCAACGATCGTCACCGAATTGGAAATCACTGAAAGCAAGATTGAGGAATTGCGGAACGAACGTCTTCGCCTCGGACTGACTGTCGAACAAATTCGGTGGGCTCATGCGAAGGCATTCGCAATCGTAACCGCGCAATCAACTCAAGACCGATCTGTTGATGACCGAGAAGCGCGACGGTTGGAGCGGGTGTACGACTGCTTGTCCAAATTGGGTTGGGCTCCAGGCGAAGGAATTATCGACCCCTCACACGTGGAACGCGAAGTGCCGCCTCATCGGGCAAGCACTCCGATCGTGGAGTCCGGTGACAGATTTCTTATCCGGTGTGACAACTGCCAAGCGTCACTGAAGGTCAAACGGGGAATCGCTGGTCGGCAAGCAAAGTGCCCCCAATGCGGAATCGCAATCCAGGTTCCCGCCGCACCCGAAGTAGCGGTAGCGGCTGCCGAGATTCGTCCGGCAACCGACCGCCAAAAGAAGTATGCCCGCTCGCTCGGTGTCGTGTTCTCCGACAACATCACCCGGCCTCAGATTAGTGAGCTGATCGACGATGCAGTCGAGAGACAAGACAACGAGAAGCACAAGCAACTTGGCGAAGACGAGCGTCGCGGCAACGACGCTTGGGAGCAAGTTCGTGGACATCTTCTCGGTGAAGTGAGCGAGGAAGACGAACGAGTATCGAAGGCATCGGGAATACAATTGGACGATGCTTGCAATGCTTGGTCGAAGCGAGGATTTGTCGCTGTTCTAATAAAGGTGCCGCGGGATCAAATTACAGATTTCAGAAACCTTGTTGGCGTCGATGTGGCAATCTCGTTTTGCGACGGCATGCCGCAAGAGGACGTGGCGGCGATGATCAAGGCTACCGCTCGCACCTTCGAGCATAAGGAAGTCTCGGAACAAATTTGTTCGCTGAAAGATCAAATTCGGTCGTTAAAAAATCAGATCGGTTCGCTACCAGAGGACGAGTAATCCAATTTGCTTCGTTTCTTGATTGCAGAATCGTCTTGATCGACTGCTCTGAATGATGACAATTCGCTCACGGGTTGTTCGTGACTGGTTGCAACAGTCACGGGCCGAAGCGAACCGGCGGTGAGGTTGCGATTCCTGTTTCACGCGACTCCCGCCCGGTTCGGCCCGCGCTCTTGAAACAGGATGCTGACATGGCGAAGGCTTCACAGAAGCGGCGCGCACAAACTGCGTGGACAACGAGCAAAGAGCCACCAACGACGCCAGAGCCAATCAGGATCAGTTTCGACGAAAACGATGATGTGATTTGTTACGACGAAAAAGGGAACCGGGTTCCGTTGCCTGATGGGCCGGTCAAAAGCAATTGGAATCTGACTGCGGAACAACGGGCTTTTTTATCTGGACAGAAAGAACTCAAGCCATCAGCACGGCAACTCCAAGTCAAGCATGACCAAGGCTATTTGAATGAACGATTTGACGAGCAACGAGAACGGCGACGCCAAGAGAGGTTCAACGAACTGACAAGCGCGATGCCAGAGAAGCCGATCGAAGCGCAGGCCAAAGGTCTTGTGGAGCGTGTGGAAAGTCTTGAACGGCGACTGAAGGAACCGCCGAAGTTACCGACGCAACGTGAGAAGATTCGCAAACAGCGGAATGACTTCTCTTGCAAACGCCGCACGCAGAATTCGCCGAAGACATGGCAAAAAATCTACGACGCCTACCACAAACAATTCCCAAAGGACAAAGATGCCAGTCCGGCAACGCTTCGACTTTCTCACGACCGGAATTGTCAGAAATGCCGCACGGCATGAGACAGTTGAGACAGTAGGTCAACTGTCGGTTCTGTCGGCGGCTTTTGTCACCACTGCAACTGCGTTGACGCACAACGACTTGAGGGAATTCTTTTTCCTCTCTCGGCGACACTCGACTGTCGGCTGAGATTGCTCACCCATGACGCCGAAGCTGATGACGCGACACGGTCGCGCCGGCTCGGCAAACACTCTCAACAGAAATGAGAGGTTGGGCAATGCAAACCCACAACGCTGCCGCCGAGAGAATCGGCGGGCCGGAGTCGCGGGCTGTCGCGATTGATGCTGATGCTTGTGCGAGCCGCTACGGGATATCGAAACGTCACTGGCTAAGACTTGTGGATCGGGGGGCTGCCGTTGCGCCGCTCCGTCTAGGACGGCTTGTGAGATGGTCGCTCGAATCGCTTTCGGCTTGGGAGAAAAACGGCTGCAAACCGATCCGCCAAGTCGGGAGGACCAAGTAATGGACCCTCGCAAGGACAATCCGAAGAATGAAGGTGAAAGACGTAAGGGTGAAGCGTTCGCGAATATCGAAGCTCACCGAGAAGTGATCTTGTTAAGGGCGCGGAGAGTCTTCTGCTTCGTGCTGATCGAAAAAGGGAAAGCGACGATCGACGACGTTCGCGCCGTGATCGTGTTGCCGGACGGGATGAATCCTGTTTGTTTGGGACCGGTTCCGACTCCGTTTGCTCGGCTACGTCTCATCGAACGAGCGGGCTTCATTCAGACGACCCGCGCGGAAGGACATGCTCGTCCGGTTTCGATTTGGGAATTGAAGTCGCCGAACGGCGTGGCTCAATGGCTGCTTGATCATCCCGACCGACCGCCAGAAGTCGAACCGAGCAAAGAGCAGAAATCACTCTGGCCAGTCAACGAAACCAGCCCGCTGGTTGATCCCAACGGGCCGGTCATCGACTACCAAATCTGAGTTCGCTTCCTCCCCGCTCGGTCAGTGTTCCAGCACTGGCCGGGCTTTCTTCGGAGTTGCTGAGATGGATCGTACAACGACACGCTCA
>JAYUFI010000536.1:0-13081 GCA_043738805.1 Planctomycetaceae bacterium
CGACGGGCAGGAGTGCCCGTCCTACGAACTTGTTCTGAGCAGTCGTTTGAGGTCAGTGACTCGCCTCGGTGGATGTAACCAAATCCTGTTGCCGGGTATGTCGGCGGTACTCCGAACAAGACCAACCGATTCGGTGATTGCTCGATGAGTGCGACCGCGCGTTGCACGGCTGTTTGAAACTCAGCCGCAGGCCGGATGACATGATCCGACGGCATGACCAACATCACGCCGTCGGGATCACACGCATCAATTAACAACGCCGCAAGCCCGATACACGGAGCCGTATTTCGTCCGCACGGCTCGATCAGTACTCGCGAAGTCGCGACGTCATTCAACTGCCGAGCTGTCTCTTTGGCATGATCACGACCGGTCACAATCCATGTTCGCTCGGCAGGAATGAGCGGACGACATCGCTCGGCAGTTTCTTGCAACAACGTCCGCTCACTGCCGAACTTCAAGAATTGCTTCGGCAGACGCCGCCGACTCCTCGGCCAAAATCGAGTCCCACTGCCACCGGCCATGATCACGGAATGCAACATCGAGCGAGACTTTCCAGCGGTGATTGAAGCGAGACGTCGTAGAACGGTTTTTCAAACCGTTCGTGAATGGCCGCCATGATCTTGCGAGGCGAACGGTTTGAAAAACCGTTCTACAAGCGAGAGCCGCTCGCTTGTTACCAGGAAGAATCCGCTCTATCAAGGAGCCATCAATTTCGACGGACTTGATGTCGTCGAAGCCGCGTTCAAACTCTGGAGCATTTCACCATGACATCATCATTGAACAAGTCCGCTGCGTCATTGAACCGTCGTGATTTCTTGCAAGCCGGAACGGCGATCGGTGTGGGACTGCTGGCCTCGACACCGGCGCACATCTTGCGAGCGACCGAAGGGGCGAACGAAAAGAAATTGGTGGTCGGAGTCATGGGACTCAGCCGTGGGCTTGGTCACGTGGCAGCGTTGCTCAATAGCCCGGATGTCGAAATCGGATACCTCTGCGAAGTCGATGCGAACCGGCTCGAAGCCGGCATCAAGCGAGTCGTCGATAAAGGGGCGAAGGCTCCAACTGGCGTCACCGACTTCCGCAAGATGCTCGACGACAAAGCGGTCGACGCGGTTTTCATCGCCACCTGCAATCATTGGCACTCACCCGCGACGGTGCTGGCCTGTTCGGCGGGCAAGCACGTCTACGTCGAGAAACCCGGCAGCCACAACGCGGCCGAAGGAGAGATGTCGGTCGCAGTTGCTCGAAAAAACAAACGAGTCGTGCAGATGGGCAATCAACGTCGTACATGGCCAGCGATCCGCGAAGCGATTGAGCGGCTGCGTGAAGGAGTGATCGGCAAGGTCACGACAGCGCGGTGTTATTACAGCGGCCTGCGGCCTTCGATCGGGCGCGGCAAAGTCATGATGCCTCCCGCGAATCTCAATTACGATCTGTGGCAAGGACCGGCTCCGGAACAGCCCTACAAAGACAACTTAATCCCGTACAACTGGCATTGGCACTGGCACTACGGTGGCGGCGAAATGGCCAACAACGGCATCCACGGTTTGGATGTCGCACGCTGGGGCTTGGGGGTTGACTACCCGACGAAGGTCACGTTTATGGGCGGACGATACGCCTACGATGACGATCAAGAGACGCCGGACACCGGCGTCGCGACGTACCACTTCGGCGACAAGCTCATCACGTGGGATGTCAGCAGTTGTCAGCCGCGGCGCGGTGAGAACCTGCCGTTCATCGCCTTCTACGGTGACAAAGGGATTCTGCAAATCACCGATCCCGGCTATCGCATCCTCGGCATGGATGGCAAGGAGATCGAAAAGCAGGCGGGCGAAGGAGGCGACGCCGCGCACTTCGCCAACTTCTTGAACTGCATCCGCACCGGCGAGAAGCCAAACTCGGAAATTGAAGAAGGCCAGAAGAGCACGCTGCTCTGTCATCTCGCCAACATCTCGTATCGCACCGGTCGCTTGCTGAACTTCGATCCGGCCACTCGCAAAATTCTCAACGACCCCGATGCCATGAAGTTCTGGGGCCGCGAATACCGACCGGGCTGGGAACCAAAGGTGTGATTCCCGTAGCACAGGCGGCTTGCCTGTGATTTCACTTGGGAATTTGCCGTCGGTATCACAGCAAAATAAGCCTCAGACAAGCGATATCCGCCCCCTCACCGAGCTTGCCTCGGTGGAATCGGGCTTTTGCACTACGGACTGCTTCTCTCGAAATTATGTACGCCGTAGTGCAGAAGCCCGCGAGCCACCGAGACAAGCTCGGTGGGGCCGATTATGTTGGTGACCGAGAGTGTAGGCGAGCCGCCGTACCTCTACGGATTAGCGTTGCCGAGCGGTTTGTTGGTTGCCGATAATCCTCTCGTCCATTTGAGATTTAAAACCAGCGAGGCTCTCATGCTCGAACAACTCCCTGATCCGTTGCGGTTAAACCGCATGATGACTCGCCGAGATTCTTTGCGAGCGGGCTTCCTCGGCCTGGGTGGTATAACGCTGGCTGATCTGTTGCGGCTGCGTGCTCAAGCGGCGACGAACGGCATCGGCAACGAAGCGTTGAAGGACACGGCGGTCATTCTGCTCTTCGTGCATGGCGGGCCGAGTCATCTCGAAACGTATGACATGAAGCCGAACGCCCCCAGCGAAATTCGCGGGCCGTTCTCGCCGATTCGGACCAACGTCGCTGGTCTCGATGTCTGCGAACTGATGCCGAGGCACGCTCAGATCGCCGACAAGTACACAATCATCCGTTCGGTCAGCCACGATCAGGCGAACCACTTTGAAGGTCACGCGCGGTTTCTCAGCGGTTACGGCCAGATGAAGGCAGGATCGTCCGAGTCGCATTACCCGATGATCGGATCGGTCGTGAACCGCGTGATGGAAACCAAGCATCGCGGTTTGCCAGCAGCGGTGGCGATCAACGGAGTGTGCGTCAATGGACCGGACTACAGTCCCGGTATCGCTCAGGGCTATTGGAGTTCGCAGTACCGCGTGCCAATCTGCAATTTCCATCTGCGTGACTCGCAACTGACAATTGCTCCGCGTCATCTCGGTGACCGACTGGGCCTGCAACGGAGCTTCGACCAATTACGGCAGGGGCTCGATCAATCCGGCAGCATGGATGCACTCGACGCTTTCAATCGCCGAGCGATCGACATCCTCACCACCGGCAAGGCCCAGAAGGCATTCGATATCACTCAGGAAGACCCACGCATTCGCGAGAAGTACGGTGACGATTACTTTGGTCGCGAGGCTCTGTTGGCACGCCGACTCGTCGAAGCGGGAGTCAGCTTCGTCTCCATCCGAGTCCCCGGCGGCGGCCCGAACTCCAAAGCTCATGACTGGGACGACCACGCCGTTAATTGGGACATGCCGACCGCGATGACGGCTCGGATGCCGCGCTACGACCATGTCGTCACTACGTTGATTGAAGACCTCTTCGATCGCGGCCTCGACAAGAAAGTGCTGCTGGTTGTCACCGGCGAATTCGGTCGCACACCGCGTCTGGAATTCAAAGACGGTCGTATCGGCCGCGACCACTACCCCGGAGCCATGTCGATCCTCGTCAGCGGCGGCAACATGCCGATGGGCCAAATCCTCGGTCAAACGAATCGCTACGGCGAGCATCCGGTCGATCTACAGCACGACCCGCACGACATTCTCGCCACGATCTACAAACACCTCGGCATCGACCACACCCAAGAATTCCTCGACGCCCAAGGCCGACCAATCCCGCTGACTCGTGGGACGCCGATTAAGGAACTGAGTTGACTAATTCATATGGCAACATGGAGAACCTGTCGAATGATTCAAATTCCATTAGCACAGGCGGTTCAAAATGGTCAGCAACTTCGGATTTCGGGCGAAGTCATCTCCCTTATCGCGTTGACCTTGCTTCTTGTTCCGATCTTCATTTGGTCGATTCGCTATGCCCGATCGTATCAAGGTATGGTCCAGAAGGTACTCGACAAAAATGACGAACAGATGAAGTACCTTGCGCGGAGTTGCGATCACATGGACGCTGCCGAAGGCCACATGGCAGCAGTCGAAAAGAAGCTCGACGATGTTATCGATCAACTCAAACGTCGCCCGCTTTCGTGAGTCACCTGATGGCCAAACACCATCCAAACAAAGAAGTCAGCGATGCCATCGAGCACGCTTTGTCGTTAGGCTGGCGGCTGGTTCAGGGTTCCGGACATCGTTACGCCACATTGCTTTGTCCGCAGAACGATCGTAGTGGCTGCCGAGTTGGAGTGGCGTCAACGCCTCAGAACCCAGGAAACCAAGCACGGCGCATTTTGCATGACATTGAAAAGTGTCTGCATTTTGCGCCAGGTGAATGACAAGGAAACGAGCCATGATTTGGCGATTCACGATTCGGCTCAAAGGGATTGATGCTCTGAGCGACGATCAATTCGAGGCACTGTTTGCCGCCGGATGCACGGATGCGGTTCCTGCGAGTTCGTGTGGCGAAGCCTGGATCGACTTTGATCGCGAAGCGGACTCGCTCGAAGCCGCCATGCGCTCCGCAGTCAAAGAAGTGAGACAAGCGGGGCTGACGATTGCGCGAGTGGAAGTCGAAGAAGCTGCGTTTGCTGGTGCGTGAGCGATCAAAGATCGCGAACTCACCTGACGAGTTCGCCGATGCGAATTGCGTCAACGCACACACTGACGCCTTCGATTGAGTTATCTCGCAAGGATCACAATTGCCGCGAACAGATCAGTCTGCTCGAAAGTCTTTCGCGAACGCTCGCGGGTTCAGTTCCTCGCCGGTCGCGAATTTAGTGAGCGCGTTCCAGCTCAGTGCTTGACCCGGAACGAAGACCTTTGCTTTGAGGAACTCGCCGACCTTCGGATCGCGGACATACGCGACCGTGCGGGGGTCTTTGCCGCCGTAGACTTCGCGAGCGATCGTGTGGTGGACCTGCGAGGCGAAGAGTTCGCCCATCATGTAGTTGTGGTAGTAAACCGGGGCACCGACGATGTGAATCTTGCTGGCGTAGTCGGGCGCGTTGCGGCCTTCGGGTCGGTGCTGCAACTGGTACTTCTCGACCAAGTCCCACCAGAGTTTGTTGAGGTCTTGATCCGGGTTGTCGTACAGACCTTTCTCGAACCGCAGCATCACTTGGCACCAGCGGGAGAAGATCAGTAATTGGTTGCGGAGCACTTTCGCCCCCGCATCGCTGAGTTTTTTTCTCTCGGCGGGATCGGACGGCGCGATCCCCATTTGATCCTGCCACACGCCGTTCTTGGCCATGCGACCGAACATCATCGCGATCCCCTCGGTGGTGAGGATGTGCGAGGCTCCTCGCAAAACGTAGGGGACCGATTGCGGAATGTTTTTGCTGGAATAGACCGAATGCCCCAATTCGTGCAGCATCGTGTCCATCCAGCGTTCGCTGGGGACGATGTTGCCCAGGACGCGGACGTCTCCTTCGCGATCGATGTCGGTGCAGAAAGCGTGCGGCGACTTGCCCGGTTTCTCGAACAGGTCGCTCCGTTCGAGCACGTCATCGATCGGCAGTCCGATGTCGAGATAAAACTGGCGGCAGAGTTTGAGGATGTCCGCTTTCAAATAGATCGCATCGAGATCGGTGCCGAACACGGCCGGTGATTCTTGGCAGAACGGATCGTGATAATGCCACGGGCGGAGCTCTTCGACTTTCACGCCGCAATTGGCCGCGAGCCGTTCGTCGAATTCCGCTTTCGCTTGGCGAAACGGCTCGCGCGTCAGGTCGTCGAGCTCATCGAACAGCTTCATGATCTGCGGCTGCTCTTGCTCGTTGAGGTGCAGCATCAGTTGGTGATAGTTCTGAAATCCGAGCTGCGCGGCGGACTGATTCCGCAGCTTGGCCAGCGCGATCAGATCTTTGGCGACCACCGCGCCGACTCCCTTGCTTCCTTCCCATGCTTTGCGGCGTTCGTCGGAACTCTTCGACTCCTTCAGGATCTTGCGGACGTCGTTCTCGCTGAGTTTCTTGCCGTCCACTTCGGCTCGATAAACGTTGAACGCTTTTTCGATCGCGTTTGCTTTCGCGACCATCTCGCGGAGCAGCAGCGGATCGACTTGCTTCTCCAGGTAGCTCAGAAAGATCACCTCAATCTGCCGAGCGACCAGCGGATCGCTGATCTTGCCGGACTCATTGAGAAACTTGAGTTCGCGAAACGCGACCGGATCGGACAGGACCGCGTCGATCTTGTTCTGCGCGTCTTCCTTCCGCTGAAAGTCTTCGTCCTTGCCAGACGTGTTCGCGTCCCACCAGGCGATGCCGGCGATCTTGTCGAGCGGCTTCATCTTGGCGACGTGCGTTTCGATGAATTTCTTGGCTCGAGCGTCGATCGAGTTCTCATCCGCGCTGTTCGCGACTGCCGTCAGCAGGCCGATTGCGGAGGCGACGATCAAAGCGAACGGACACATCAAACGCCAAGTGACCGACCAAGAAGAGGTGCGTTGAATCATTTCACCGTTCCATCGTTGAGGACTGTTCCGTACCGCACGACGATTCGTGCTTGAGCGAGCGAGTGATACTCGCTGACGTTGCGGAGTCCAAGCAATCAACCCCGGTCTTTGAATTCCCACACGTTATTGGGAATCGGCGGAGTTGCTCCCGGTTGTGAGGCGACGAACGCTCCCAGGCGGTTCGCGAGAGCAACGGTTTCTTCCGGACTCCATTTATTGAGCCAACCCCACAAGAATCCGGCGGAGCAAGCGTCACCCGCTCCGACATTGTCTGCTTGCGGGTGCCGAGTGAACTGCGCGATCGGGCCGCAGACGTCAGCATCACGCGTGATCAACACTGTGCCGCGCGCTCCGCGAGTCACGACAACAGTCGCCAAACCATTCGATCCGAAGGTGTCGAGCAAACGACGCGCGCCGTCTGCGAGAAATTTGTCTGCTGATCCTGTCACAGAGCCGCCAGCGTCCAGTCCGAGCACTCGCAGCACGACAGGCATCTCGTCTTCGTTCAGCTTGATGGCGGTCGCCAATTCGGCTCCGCAACGCAGGGATTCGGTATCAAAGAATGTCACTCGTAAATTGACATCAAACAGACGCACTGCCTGCCGCGCCACACCGACAAAATGTTGCACGGTGGCTCGCGAAGTCGGACAACGCTGAGCCAATGTTCCGAAGACGACTGCGTCGCAGGTCGTTGCAAGCTGCTGCCACTGCGGCGTCCATTCGAGATGGTCCCAAGCGACGTCGGCCAGAAATGTGTAAGTCGGTTCGCCGTTTCGCAGCGCGATGTCAACTCGGCCTGTCGGATGCTGCGAGTCGTGTTGCACGAACTCGTCGGATAACTGCCGCGACTGTAACTCGCCCAACATCTGCCGAGCGAGTTCGTCGGTGCCAATGCGGCTCGCCACCACGCCGCGCCCACCGTTTCGCGAACACAACTGCTGTGCGTGATATGCCACGTTGAGCGGCGCGCCACCCAAGATCGCTCGATCAGGAAACACGTCGAAGAGCGATTCGCCCAAACCAACAACCGTGAAAGAGTCCGTCATGTGAATCGGGATTTCGTCGGAGATTACTTCGATGGGGTAACAACTGATGAAGCCGCAGCGATGTTGGCTTGCAGATGTTCCAAGTTCAACCCGCCGACGATGACGCTGCCAACGTTTGAGTTCGACAGGACAAATCGAATCGCCTCGGCTGCCGACAACGCTCCGGATGCGAGCCCCTTCTTGACGATCACGCCAATTCCTCGACTCGCTGCGGACTGCATCACTTCGGAGTGCGAGACATCGTTGAGGTGATATTCCACCATGAGCACATCGGCCCAACTGAGTGCCGCTGCGGCACCAGCAATCGTCTTGCCTGAAAAACCGAGGCACCGCACGTAGCCCGCTTGCTTCAACTTTTGCAGCGTGAGAATCAAATCACTTTGCTGCTGAATGGTGACGTCGTCGCCAGATGCATGGACGAAAAGAATGTCGAGCACGTCCGCCCGCAGACGACGCAGACTTTCGGCAACGCTCGCTCGAATCCCGGCACCGGAGAAATCGTAATGCGATTCGCCGCGCTCAAACCGTTCGCCAACTTTGGTCGAGAGTACGTACTCGCGACGTCGCGCCGACAAGAACCGACCAATCCGCTCTTCACTCAAACCGTAAGCGGGGGCCGTGTCGATCAGATTCACGCCTGCATCCAACGCCCCGTTCAGCAAACGCTCTGTTGTGGCGTCGTCCGGAAGATCGTAAGGCTGCGCGTACTTGATCTTCTCGTTTCGCCCAATCTTAAAAGAACCGAATCCCAGCGGAGTGACTTTCAGTCCCGTTTTTCCCAGCAGTCGCGTTTGCATCAAGAGTCTTTCCCTGGAGCCATTGCAACAGAGCCTCATGTTCTTTCTTCGACCAAGGACGCGAGAAAGAATGATTTCGTAGACCGGTTTTTCAAACCGGTCGAACTGAACTCCCCGGTTTGAAAAACCGGGCGACAAAAACACGAAGTCAGTTTTCCTCATGTCCTAAGCGTTTGTAGCAGACACGGCGTTGGTGGGACACGGTATCGCCGAGATCATGTCGCGAGCTGTCGGTCCAAGAAAAAAAACACGGTGAGCGATCTTTGAAGATCAATCACCGTGGTCGGTTTATATGGGACGGGCACTCTTGCCCGTCACCTGACTTTCGACGGGCAAGAGTACCCGTCCTAAGAATCTGTTCTTAGACAAGTTCTTGAAGACCACAAACTCAGACGAGGAACTTGTTGATATCCAAGTAGAAGAGTTCATCGATCTCGGAAATGGGTCCAACGATGATGTTGCTGCCAGGGCCACCGTTGATTTTGTCTTTGCCGTCGCCACCGTTGATGCGATCGCTGCCGGCACCGCCGAGGATGGTGTCGTTGCCGGTGCCGCCGAGCATCGAGTCGTCGCCGTCGCCACCGTCCATGATGTCGTTGCCGTCGCCGCCGTCCATCGTGTCGTGACCGGCTCCGCCCGCCATGATGTCGTTGCCCGCTCCACCGAACATCGTGTCGTGGCCATCTTCGCCCGCGAGTGTGTCAGCGTCTGCTCCGCCATCCAAGAAGTCTTGACCGATACCTCCGTAGAGTTTGTCGCGACCTGCTCCGCCGAAGAGCACGTCGTCACCAGCACCACCCTTGAGCGTGTCGTTACCGGCATCACCATTGAGCGTATCGTTGCCGAGGCCGCCATCGAGGCTGTCGTTGTCATTGCCACCGAAGAGCTGATCCCAGCCTTTGCCGCCGATCAGGATGTCGTTGCCCGCGTTACCTCGCAGGATGCTGTTGCCCAGACCTGCCGTCAGTCGGTCAGCACCAGCACCACCGGTCAGAGTGGTCGGGCCAGTGAAGGCACTGGCGTTGATCGTCGTTCCGATGCTGTAGTTGCCGGTGATGTCGAGCGCTTCGACCGACGTCAGCGAATCAGCCGAGGTCGAGTTCACGATTGTCGCATTGGTTGCGATGACGTTTGAGAGTGACACAGCCTTGACCGTATCGAAGCCCGCACCGCCGTCGTAGACGTCGCTCAGCGGCGTGCCGTAGAGCGTGTCGTCGCCCGCTCCACCGTGGAGCGAAACTCGACCGAGCGTGAACTTCGACGCATCGAAGAAGTTGTTTTCATCGCCACCGAAAAATTCAGCCTCTTCGATGTTGGCCAGCTTGTCGCTGCCGACACCCGTCAATGCGGTGTTGGTGAGGACCACGTTGCCGGTGGGGAATTCGAGCAGCTTGTCGAAGAGGCCCGTACCACCGTCGAGCGTGTCGTTGCCGGTTCCGCCGGTGATCGTGTCGTTGCCTGCCGCACCGTTGATCGAATCGTTCTCGGAGCCACCGTCGAGGCGGTCACCGAAGCCCGAACCGATGATCGTGTCGCTGCCACGGCTGCCGAGCAGAGTCAGGCCAGCCGTTGCTCCGGTTCCATCAAGCAGATCGTTGCCGTTTTCGCCATCGGCAGTGCCATTCAACCGACCGCCAACAAACGTGAATTGGTCGTTACCGTTACCACCACGCAGTTCAAAGGTACTTGGAGCGGTGACACTGAACGTGTCGCTCGCATCACCACCTTGCAGCGTTGCGAAGCCAGAGAAGTTCAGCACTTGCGTCCCTTGCGTGTAGGTTGGCGTGCCGTCGAGATCCCAAGTGCTCGGATCACTTTCGCCGGTGATGCGACCACCGTTGCCGATGATCGTGTCGATCGAGAAGAACGACTGAGCGACGTCCGACTCGAAGCCGTAGAAGCCGTCGGTCTCGTGTCCGAACAAGAGCACATCGTCGATCAAAGTGCCTCGCAAAGTATCGTTGTCTGTGAGGGCGACACCTTCACCACGAACCGCTCCATCGAGTTTGGCGTTGATCACAAAGAGGTCCGCTCCGTCACCACCCAGCAGGTTGAATGTGCTTTCGGCAGTGACCAGGAATTGATCGGCTGCCGATCCACCTTGCAGGTTGTCGAAGCCGCCGAAGTCCAGTGATTGACTGCCATCGGAGTAAGTCGGCGTGCCATCCAGCGTCCAAACGCTGGCGACATCGCGGCCTTGCAGCGTGCCGCCGCTGCCGATGATCGTGTCGATCCCAGCGAAGCCACCGGTGATGTCATCTTCGGTTCCCGTGAATCCGGTCGCACCCGAAGCGGTCAGTACGACGTTGTTGATGCGTGTTCCACGCAGCGTGTCGTTCTGGCCTTGACCATCGAGCCGGGCATTCAGCGTCGCGTCGATGACGAACTCATCGTTACCCAGTCCACCCAAGACGCTGTCGAAGGTGCTGTCACCGTTGACGACGAAGATGTCCTCGAACGTGCCGCCTTGCAGTGTGTCGAACCCGGTGAAGTTCAGTTGCAACCCGTTGATTTGATAGGCCGACGTGCTGTTCAAGTTCCAGGTGACGGGAGCATCTTGGCCGGTGATCTTCGAGTTGGTCCCATTGCCGATCAGGTTGTCGATTCCGTTGAAGCCCGGTACTCCGCCCACTTCGGTGATGCTGTTTTCCGTTCCAGAGAAGCCGTTCGCGTTCTCAGCAGTGATGAGCGCGATATCGACCAAGCTTCCTTGCAGAGTGTCGGACCCTGATTCGCCGTTAACGCTGCCGGTCAGAACCGCGTTGAGGTTGAAGATGTCGTCGCCGTTACCACCGTTGAGCACCTCTGTGGTTGCCGCCGTAATGTTGAACGTATCGACTGCCGAGTTTCCTTGCAGAGTCTCGAAGGCGGACAACAACAATGTGCGAGCACCGCTGCCCGTGCCGGTGTTGTAGGTCTGAGTGGCGCCCAGGTTCCAAACACCGTTGACGTCGTCGCCGGTCAGCACGTCCGCCGCAGCACTTCCCGTCAGAGTCGTGATGTTGTCGAACGTCCCATTGATGCCGGTCCCTCCGCCTTGGTAACCGTCGATCGAACCCGGTCCCGTCAGTTGTACGGCGACCGGAGAACCGTAGCCGCTGTAGTTCAACACGGCACTCGTCCCACCGTCGATGTTGCCGTTGATTTGGCCGCTCGGCAGGAAGTTGATGATGTCGAGTCCCGCTTCCGTCGAGATGTTGCCAGTCAACGCGGCGGACAGATTGACGATATCCGCTCCGTTACCACCGAAGAGGTTTTCCGTCGTCGCTGCCGTGACGTTAAACGTATCCACCGCCGTGCCACCGTGGAGGTTGGCGAAGCCGGTGAAGTTCAAAGCACCCGCTGCTGCCGTGTAGGTTGGCGTGCCGTCGAGTCCCCAAGTGCTCGTTGCGTTCTGGCCGGTCAGCGAGGTGCCGACGTTGCCGTTGCCAGTCAGCGTTTCGATGTCGTTGAAGCCCAGGGTGATGTCCGTTTCGGTGCCATCGAAGCCGCTGGCGTCGGAGTTCGTCAGGACCGCGACGTCGATCGCCGTCCCCCGCACCTCGTCGTTGCCGAGTCCACCGGTGACGCTGCCCGTCAGCGTCGAGTTGATCGTGAAGAAGTCGTCGCCAGCACCGCCGTTGACGTTGAACGTGCTCGGTGCGGTGACTTGGAATTCATCCACAGCCGTACCACCTTGGAGGTTGGCAAAGCCGCTGAAATTCAAGAAGTAGACGTTGCCTGCGGTATAGGTCGGCGTGCCGTCCAACAACCAGACGCTGTCGATCGCTTCCATCGCGATGTCGATGTTTTGGCCGGTCAACGTACTTCCGGCGACTCCGTTGCCGATGATCGTTTCGATGTCGGTGAAGTTTCCGGAGATGCTGGTCTCGGTCCCGTCGAAGCCGAAGCCATCCGAGTTCGTCAGGATCACCGCGTCGATCACCGAGCCTTGCAGGACGTCGAGACTGACGAAGTTGTCGGTCCCTTGACCATCGACTCGACCGGTCAAAGCCGCGTTGAGGTTGAACACATCACTTCCCGCACCACCGAGCAAGTTGCCCGATGTCGCGACGTTGACGTTGAAGCGATCCGCTCCCGTGCCACCTTGCAACGTGTCGGCTCCGAAGAAGCCAGAGAACAGAATCGTGCGATTGCCGCTGGTGTAGGTGTCCGTCAGGCTGGCGTTGGTCGTCGCGTTCAGATCGAACGTACCACCTGCGTTGAGACCCGTCATGGAGTCAGCCTGAGCCGAACCACGCAGTGTGTCGATATTGTCGAACGTCCCGCCGATCCCCGTCGCCGTGCCGATGAAGCCATCGTTTGTCCCACCGGCGGTCAAGACGACCGTGATGGCCGCACCGAAGTTGGTGTAGTCCAATTCAGCACTCGTGCCACCATCGACGTTACCGGCGACTGAGGCTCCTGCATTCATGTTGATGTCGTCGTCGCCCCCTTCCGCACTGATGTTGCCCGCCGCGACGAGCGAACTGGTCAGAGCGGCGGAGATGTTGAAGACGTCGGCTGAGGCTCCACCGAACAAATTGAAGTTACTCGCCGCAGTCACATCGAACTGGTCGAACGAAGCGTTGCCGTGCAGGTCGGCGAAGTTGCTGAAGTTCAGCGATTGGCTAAGAGCCGTGTAAGTCGGCGTGCCGTCGAGACCCCAGACGCTGGTCGTGAAGATGCCAGTCAAACTGCTGCCGACCGCACCGTTGCCGGTCAGCGTTTCGATATCGCTGACGCCGCCAGTGACGCTCGTCTCCGTCAAATCGAAGCCGTTGGCGTCAGCGA
>JAYUFI010000537.1:0-4937 GCA_043738805.1 Planctomycetaceae bacterium
AATCCTGGTGGAGGCGGTTCGGATCACAGTAACACACAATACGCGGTGCTCGGTTTGCGTGAGGCTGCATTCGCCGGTATCCCGACCAGTCGTAAAGGCTGGGAAGCGACGAAACGACATTGGACGGTTGCTCAAGAAGCGGACGGAGGCTGGGGCTATACCGCCGCAGGCGGCGGATCATCCGGCAGCATGAGCGTGGCGGGGCTCGCGACGTTGGTGATCGCCGACACGATGTTGCCCGATGATTCCGATGTCGGTCGCGAGGGGATTCCTGACTGCTGTCGTGAAGAGACCAGAAACGTCGCGCTCGAGAAAGGCTTGAAGTGGCTCGAAAACCATTTCGCAGTGGGACACAACACCGGTGCTGGAGGGATCGGCGGCACGCTGTATTACCTCTATGGCTTGGAGCGTGCTGGTCGCCTCAGCGGTCAGCGGTTCATTGGCAATCATGATTGGTTCCGCGAAGGAGCCAAGTTCTTGGTCAACGGGCAAGGCGGCGATGGCCAGTTCTCCGCGCAAGGTCATGGCGATGGCGATGCCGTTGTCGGGACGAGTTTCGCGTTGCTGTTCCTCTCCAAAGGAATGGCCCCGGTCATGATCAACAAATTGAAGTTCGGCCCGCCCGCCGCGATTGGTCCGAAAGGTTTGGCAACAGAAGACTGGAACCGGCATCGCCGCGATGTTCATAACCTCACAGACCTCATCAGCGGCATGCCCAAATGGCCGAAGCTGGTGACGTGGCAAGTCGTCGAAATGGACAAGGCGATCAAAGGGGCGGGTGTCGCCGACCTTTTGCAAGCTCCCGTGTTGTTCCTTTCCGGACGCGACGCTCCCGCACTCGGTGAGAAAGAAGTCGAATTGCTGCGCGAATACGTCACGTCTGGCGGTTTCATTTTTGCCGTTTGCAACTGCAACGGAGTGGGCTTTGACACCGGCTTTCGTGATCTCGTCAAACGCATGTATCCAGACGGCGAGGCGGAACTCAAGCCGTTGGCGAAGGACCATCCGATCTTCCGCAGTGAGTACCTGCTCGATGACGCCGACGTGAGTTTGTGGGGTGTTGATTTCGGTTGCCGCACGGCGATCGTGTACTCGCCCGACGACATCTCGTGTCTGTGGAGCAAGTGGTGCGTTTCCGAACCGCCGGGTCGATCTCCTGCTCTGAAGGCGATGGTTTCCAAGTCCACGAAGATCGGCACCAACGTCATCGCGTATGCGACTGGACGCGAACCACCCGACAAGCTTGAACAAGCCAAGCTCGCGGCTCAAGCCGGACAGCAAGACCGGATTGAAGCCGGCTTGCTGCAAGTCGTCCAATTGAAGCACACCGGCGGCTGGGACACCGCCCCGCACGCCCTGCGAAACATGCTCTTCGCGATGAACGACACCGCCGGACTCGCTGCGGGAACAAAGCCGCGCACGCTCAATGCCAGCGACATGAATCTCTACAATTACCCGATCGCCTACATGCACGGTCGCTTCAAATTCTCGTTCAATCAGGCGGAGCGAGACCGTTTGAAAACGTATCTCGACAACGGCGGCGTCTTGTTCGCCGACGCCTGTTGCAGCTCGCCGCAGTTCGACAAGAGCTTCCGCGATTTGATGACGCAGATGTATCCGGACAAGAAGCTCGCTCGCATTCCAGTCGATCATGAATTGTTCAAAGACCGCAACGGCGGCCACGACCTCAAACAAGTCCGCCGCCGAGGCAACGACATCGCCGGTGGCAAAGGTGTCCTCGCCAACTCAGTCACAACCGGCGAACCACTGCTCGAAGGGATCGACATCGATGGCCGCTTCGCCGTGATCTACAGCAAGTACGACATCAGTTGCGCCCTCGAACGCCAAACAGCCATCGCCTGCGAAGGCTACGTCTCCGCCGACGCCACCAAACTGGCCGTCAACATGATCCTCTACTTCATGGCTCAGGATTTGCGCTGAAGCTTGTCTGAGGACAGAAAAGGAGGTCAGGAACCCTGTTCTTAGTCATTCGTTCCTGGCACCTTTGTTTTCGAGTATACGAAACCACGACTAGGAATTGAGCGAGTCACCGCAACTTTGTGAAGAATGGGAATGGCAAATGGGGATTGAGGAAGGACCAAACACCGAATGGGACAATGACCGAAAGTGGTCCATTTGCATCTCTGCTGGAACAGGACTTTTTCTTATCGTGAAGACCGTCTGGGATCGTAAAGTGCTCTTGGCAGGGTGGCCGAACTTGGCATTCCTAGCCGCCATCGTATTCTTCGTGATCGCTGCGGGACTTTGCTATCGCAAAGAGTGGAGCCGATGGGCATTGCTTGCTGTTGCCGTCTTCAGCGCCACTGCGGTGGTCCGAAATGCAATCGTCGATGGCCCGACGCTAATGACGTGGTTCTTTCTGATCTTCATTCCATTTGGATTTTGGACCTTTCTCAAAATGCCCATTACTGGCGTTCAAGCCGTGATGGCAGCGGTGTCTTTCGACGTGGACGGCTTCAATCGTCGAGTTCAAAAGCGAGTCGAAGACCTTGAGTCTCGGAAGAGTTGGCAAATCGAACTGGCGTTCCACAACCAATTGCAGATGACATCCGATGTTGTTGCCTCCGCGATTGCTCGCGTGACGAAGCTCAAATTCACGGTGTTGGATCGGGAGATTGATCCCGTCGATGCGGCATTTCTGCCAGAAGAACATCCAGAGCCAACGGTCGCGGGACAATCACCAGTTTTTGTGTGTAGCCTGCCACCGGACTTGTTCAGCATCTATTTCCTCAATCGAGATGCCAGTGGCCCACTCGACGAGACTCCCAAGAAGCCACACTCGTGGCTGAAAATTGAACTGCTTCCGCAGATCAGCCGACGAGAAGCAACCGACGACGGCTATCAAAAGACAGGACAAATTGCGTCAGCTTTCATTTCGGCGGGTTGCTTGCATGTCACACTTCCGGAGGCCGGTCTGTGCGTTACGAATAAAGACGGCCTCCGAACCGCACTGCTTAGCGAAGACCCGCACAGCGCGTTGCTTCAGTTGATGGATTGATTGGCTGAATCGAAGCAGAAAAGGTTTCAAAGGTGCCAGGAACCATTTACCGGTGAATGGCCACTCCTTTCGTATCCCAGGATCGAGGCCAGCCGCCGTAGCGGCGGTTGCCAGGACCGAAAACGGTTTCAATCCGGTCAACGAGTGGTGCCTCTGTGCCAGATTGAAGTCGTTGAGAGAGGCAACAAGAACTACTGATTCAATGGCTGTGAAATCTTCAAGTACGTGAAGAGATTTCGAATTTGCTCGTCGGTCAGATTGTTGAGCAGACCTTCGGGCATCAGCGATTTCTTGGATGGGACGATCTCCTCGATGTCATCGCGAGCGATCGTGATGTTCTGGCCGTCGATACCGCGGACGACGACGACTCGGTTGTCTTGATCGGCCAGGAAGCCGTTGACCGTGCGACCGTCGTTGCTGACGACCGTGATGCTTTCAAAGCCTTCGCGGATTTCGGCGCTGGGGTTCACGACGTTGAGCAGGATGCGCATCACGTCGTCCCGTTTGAACGTCGTCAGGTCCGGCCCGATGCGGCCTCCCTCGCCGAACAGCAAGTGGCACTTGCCGCACGGCAGAGAAAAGGTGCCAGGAACCGTTTATTGACAACCAGTATCCTTTTCCGGTAGTGTTCCGCGATCATGGGACGAGCCAAACGCGCGGATGATGGGGGGATGGTTTTTCATGTTCTGAATCGCGCGAATGCTCGTGCGACGATCTTTGAAAAGCCGGAGGATTACGCAGCGTTCGAGCGCGTGTTGCAAGAGGCTCTGGACCGCGTCGAGATGCGTGTGCTGGCGTATTGCTTAATGCCCAATCACTGGCACTTGGTGCTGTGGCCGCGACGTGACGGCGATTTGTCGAAGTTCATGGGCTGGCTCACGCTGACTCATACACAGCGTTGGCACGCTCATCATCGGACGGTCGGCACCGGACATCTTTATCAAGGACGCTTCAAATCATTTCCCGTGCAGGATGACGAGCACTTTCTGGCCGTCTGCCGCTACGTGGAACGAAAT
Organism: Planctomycetaceae bacterium; assembly: GCA_043738805.1. Classification (GTDB taxonomy): domain Bacteria; phylum Planctomycetota; class Planctomycetia; order Planctomycetales; family Planctomycetaceae; genus SXKJ01. The sequence continues at coordinate 4,036 of JAYUFI010000537.1, forward strand.
GGCTTGCGAGCGAATCTCGCAGCTCGCGCGGAAGAATGGCGTTGGAGCAGTCTTTGGCACCGCCGCGAACGTGACGAATTCGCTCAGCGAGTCCTCTGTAAATGGCCGGTCGCTTGTCCGCGTCAATGGGTGCAACACGTCAATCAACCGCACTCCGACGCCGAGGTCGCCGCGTTGCGACGCAGCGTGAATCGTGGTGCTCCGTTCGGAGATTCCGCCTGGACCGATCGAATCGTCAAACGCTTAGGATTAGAGGTCACCGTCCGCCCTCGCGGACGCCCCAAGCTGGTCGCAGAGGAGTAAAACGGTTCCTAGTGTCTTGCCCCGGCACCTTTATTCCCCCCTTTCTTTCCATCCGTCCCACCAACCGATGAGGAGCGGCAAGAAGACCAAGTTGCCGATGAGGCCGCCGAACATGGCGAGGCTGACGAGGAGACCGAAATAGATCAGTGGGATAAAGTGCGATAACGCCAAGACGCTGAAGCCGGACATCAGCGCGATGTTGGAGTAGACCAGTGCTCGACCGACATCGCGATGGGTTTCGTGCAGGGCTTCGTGGACTCGCAAGCCGCTGGCTCGCGCACGTTGGTAACCGTCGATGTAGATGATGCTCGAATCAACGGTCAGGCCCATCGACACGCAAGCAATCATCGCCGTCGCGATGTTGATGGGCAGGCCGATCCAGCCCATGAGGCCGATCACCAAGATGTTGGGAAACAGGTTCGGCACCAGCGACATCAAGCCGATCGGCAGACGACGAAAGGCGTACCACATCATGCTGGTGATGCCGATGGTCGAGACTAAGAAGCTCGTCCATTGATCGTTCATCAGACTTTCGATGAGGAAGGAGAGTAACACGAACAAGCCGGTTGGATGCGGTCGTGATTCGATCCGACGAACCT
>JAYUFI010000538.1:0-4934 GCA_043738805.1 Planctomycetaceae bacterium
CGCCGAGTCGATCACACCCGACCGAGTCCGACTGCACATTTCCGTGAGTGACACCGGCATCGGAATTCCCGCCGACAAACTGGACCAGATCTTCCGGCCATTCGAGCAAGCTGAGTCATCGACCACGCGGCGCTTCGGTGGCACCGGCTTGGGACTGACGATTTCGCGGCAGCTTGTCGAAATGATGCACGGCCGCGTCTGGATCGACAGCGAAGTCGGCCGTGGTTCCACATTTCACTTCACCGCCGAGTTTGGCATCGCAGCCGATCAGCATCGGCCCGAACCGGCGGAACTCGACTCGCTGCTCGAACTGCCGGTGCTAGTCGTGGACGACAACTTCACGAACCGCCGCATCCTCAGCGAGATGCTGCAGCACTGGCACATGCAGCCGGTGTTGGCAGACTCCGCCGCGGCCGCTCGGCAAGCTCTGCAAACAGCGGAAGCGTCGCAGCGACCCATTCGCCTGATTCTGCTCGACCACCACATGCCCGGCGAAGATGGCATCCACTTTGCCGAGAGCCTGCGCGGCACGCTGAAGCATGGCCAATGCCCGATCATCATGATCTCGTCCGGTTCATCCCCGATCGATGTGGACCTTGGCCAGAAATACGGCATCGGTCGCTTCATGACCAAACCGGTCATCGCGTCCGAGTTGCTCAACGAGGTGCTGCATCAATTCGGGAGATTCACGAACGCCGCGCCGGCGCAACCGCCAACTGCGACGCCGCACTTGCAAGTTCATCCGCGTCGCGTGCTGCTGGTCGAGGACAACGAAATCAATCGCCGCGTTGCCGTGGGCCTGCTCCGTTCACGCGGGCATCAAGTGGTCCTGGCGGAAAATGGACAAGAAGCGGTCGAGACGCTGGCCGATCAGGAGTTCGATGTCGTCCTCATGGACATGCAAATGCCCGTCATGGACGGTTACGAAGCCACTGCCGCGATCCGCCAACGCGAACATCAAACCGGCGGTCACATTCCCATCGTGGCCATGACGGCCGAAGCACTCAAAGGCGACCGCGAACGCTGTCTCGCCGCCGGCATGGACGACTATGTTTCCAAACCAATCGCTCCCGCCGAGATGTATCGCGCGATCGAACGCTTCCCCGCGCTCTGCTTGCTTGCCGACGTCGGCAGCCTGAATGCGTCCGTTCGTATTGAGACTCAAAGTCACGGCGATGCCGAGCCGCGTGAATCCACGACTTCAGTGGATGATGGCCCGAACGAGACGCTGCCGGTGATTGATTGGAATGTCGCGAATCAACGACTCCCCGGTGGCCCGGCAATGCTCAGCGAGTTTGTCGCTCTCGTCAAATCGGAGACGCCGGTCTTGCTGGCCAACATTCGCCGCGCTCTGGAAACGCGCGATGCCAAACTGTTGCGACGTTCCGCACACACCTTGAAAGGCTCTGTCAGCTACTTTGGAGCCGAGCCGCTCATGCAAGTGGCGGTGATCCTCGAAAATCTCGGTCGCGCCGAATCGTTCGACGGCACCTCCGAATTGTTGGCCGCCGTCGAACTCGAACTCACCCGCGTCTTAGCCGCACTCGACGTCGGCCCGCCCGATTCCAAGCTTTAGCGCAATGGCATTTACTTTAGGTTGCGAGCCGCGAGATTGTCGTCCTTCGCTCCGCGAAAGAACGCCCTTTCGCGGAGCGAAAGGCGACAAGGTAAGTGCCATTGCGCTAGCGCGTTCCGGCTGATCGTCGGCTTCAGCGAGAAGTGTCAGAAATTCCGAAGACTGGCAGCCACCACACAAGATTGCTTTGATCCTCGCCTCTCACAGACAACGAGCCACTGACTACGAACCACCGATAGGACCACCTCATGCTCCCCGGCATCAAACAATTCGATCTCACGGGTAAGACTGCCATCGTCACCGGCGGCTCAAAAGGACTCGGCCAAGCGATGGCGGAAGGGCTGGCGTCTGCTGGCGCGAATCTGCTGATCACCAGCCGCAATGCGGAAGAAGCCGAATCGGTCGCCGCGCAAATTGCTTCGGAATACGGTGTCAAAGCGATCGGCATTTCCGCGAACGTTGCTGATCCTGATGCGGTCACCGCAATGGTCGAATGCGGTCTGCGCGAGTTCCAGCAAATCGACATTCTCGTCAACAACGCGGGGATCAACATTCGCGGGCCGATCGAAGAGCTGACCTATGATCAATTCAAGCAAGTCAATGACATCAACACCGACGGCGTGTGGCTTTGCACGCGTGCTGTGGTACCGCACATGAAGTCGCGGAAGTACGGCAAGATCGTGAACCTCGCCAGCACGCTGGGAGTTGTCGGCCTCGCCAATCGTTCGCCGTATGCTGCCAGCAAAGGGGCTGTGGTCATGTTGACCAAAACATTGGGCCTGGAACTCGCACCGTGGAACATCACCGTCAACGCGATCTGCCCCGGCCCGTTCCTCACGCCGATGAACGTCCCGATCGCCGACACCGAAGACGCAAAGAAGAACGTCGTCGGTGCGGTCGCCTTCAACCGCTGGGGCCGCATGGAAGAGATACAAGGAGCCGCCATCTTCCTCGCCAGCAACGCCTCCAGCTTCATGACTGGCAGCCTGGTAACGGTCGATGGCGGTTGGACAGCACGCTGATAGATGAAACAGGCGAGCGGGCGGCGTCACCCCAATGGTACTCACTTTGTCGCCTTTCGCTGCGCGAAAGGGCGTTCTTTCGTGGGGCGAAAGACGACAATCCTGCGGTTCAAGCGCCATTGGTCTGACGCTGCCCCGCTCGCCTGGAATGACAAGTGGGTCGAGATCTCCTTTCACGGAAAATGGAATCCGCATGGCGGCTAGTCTGACAATTCTCGCGAGCGGCAGTTCCGGAAACACAGCGCTCGTAGATTGCGATGGCGAACGTTGGTTGATTGATCTCGGCCTCGAACCGAATGAACTCGACGCTCGTTTGGCCGACGCGAGTACGAGTTGGTCGCAGATCAAAGGAGTGTTGATCACACATCGGCATTCGGATCACTGGAAACCGAAGACGCTGGCTCGTTGTTGGACGTCGCGAGTTCCCGTGCATTGCCATCGCGATCATGGTCCCGTGTTTCGAGTTGCTTGTCCCGACTTTCGTGACCTCGAACAGGCGCGGCTGTTCCGACCGTTTGTGGGTGAGCGGCTCATCTCGTTGTCCAAGAATTGGCACTGCCGCCCGTTCCGAGTCCGTCATGACGGCGGAGCGACGTTTGGGTTCCGCTTTGAACAATCGGGCGACAACGAAGTGACTCGCCCGTTGTCCGTTTCAGCCGCAAGACCGCGAGCGTTCGCCTACGTTGCCGACTTGGGTTGTTGGGATCGAGGGGTCTTGGATCGGTTGCTCGATGTCGATTTGCTGGCGTTGGAGTTCAATCACGACCCTGAATTGCTGCGGAACAGCAAACGTCCGCCGTGGTTGGTGCATCGCATCTTGGGCGATGAAGGACATCTCTCGAACGCTCAAGCGGCGGCATTGGTCAGCGAGACGTTGAAGCATGGAAACTCAACGCGGCTGCAACAACTCGTGCTGTTGCACATCAGCCACGAATGCAATTCGTCCGAACTCGCCGCAGCGAATGCTCGCGCGGCGTTGGACAAATCGGGTTGCGACGCGAATATCTTCGCCGCCGAGCAGCATCAACGCAGCCCGACGTTCGTCGTCGGCGAAGCCATGGACGAGGAGAAGACAGGACGGCTCGTGCAAGCTTCGTTGTTTTGAGCGGTGATGCCGCATCAAACGTAGCGCAGGCGGCTCGCCTGTGATTTCGTCCGTGATGCGATACAGGCGAGCCGCCTGTGCTACGTTTGAATGCGGCTCTATCTACTTTGAGAAAACCACATGACGCGTCCACTGGTTGTCATCAATGTTGTCGGTCTCACGCACGACATGCTCGGCGCGAGCACGCCGCACATTTCGCGTGTGGCTGCGGATGGCTTTGCTCGGCCGATGGGGACTGTGTTGCCGGCGGTGACTTGTTCAGCGCAGGCGACGTTGCTCACCGGTTCGTTGCCGCGCGAGCATGGCATCGTGGCTAACGGCTGGTACTGGCGAGATCTCTCCGAAGTGTTGTTCTGGCGGCAATCGAATCAACTTGTGCAGGGCGAGCGGTTGTACGACGCGGCTCGAAAACGCGATTCGAGCTACACTGCGGCGAAGCTGTTTTGGTGGTTCAACATGTACGCCGACGTGAATTGGTCAGTAACGCCTCGGCCGAGTTATCCCGCTGACGGTCGTAAGGTGATGGACTCGTACAGCCAGCCGACGGAGTTGAAGGATCAACTGCAAGAACGGCTGGGCGTGTTTCCCCTGTTCAAGTTTTGGGGACCAGGAGCAGACATTGGCAGCACTCGCTGGATTGCTGATGCGAGCGTTGCCGTGATGCAGCAACACAACCCTTCGCTGACTTTGGTCTACTTGCCGCACCTGGATTACAACCTGCAACGGCTCGGCCCGAACGATCCGCTTATCGCCGCCGACATTCGCGCCGTCGATGCCGAAGCGGGCAAGGTGATTGACGCGGCAAAGGCTCGCGGTGCGGATGTCGTCGTGCTGTCCGAGTACGCGATCACCGCCGTCAATCGGCCGGTTCACATCAATCGCGTCCTCCGCGAGCACGGTTACTTGGTCGCTCGGCAAGAGGCTCTCGGCTGGGAAACGCTCGACGCCGGTGCGTCGCGAGCGTTCGCGGTCGCCGATCATCAAGTGGCTCACGTCTATGTTCGTCGCACGGAAGACATCGCCGCCGTTGCCGAACTGTTGCGAAAGACGGCCGGGGTCGACCGCGTTCTCGATCGTGCCGCGCAAGCCGAGTTCGGCATCGATCACGCACGCTCCGGCGAGTTGGTCGTGATCGCCGCTCCCGAGTCGTGGTTCGCGTATTACTTCTGGCTCGATGACGCGCTGGCTCCGGATTACGCGCGCACGGTCGATATCCACCGCAAACCGGGCT
>JAYUFI010000539.1:0-33862 GCA_043738805.1 Planctomycetaceae bacterium
ACGACACGGAGACAGGCAATGATTGGCAGCGAATAAACCTTTTCGGTGATTCATTACTTCCGAACTGCGGCACTACCAAGTGCGGGGGGTCAGGAATCGACCGGTCCTTTGCGTCAGTTCGCGATCATTCCATGCAGATTTTCGTCTCCGAATACGTCTGCGGCGGAGCCTGGCCCGGTGAGCAATTGAATTCATCGCTCGCTCGCGAAGGGCAAGCGATGCTCTCCGCTCTGGTCGAAGATCTCTCAAAAATCCCCAGCATCCGAGTCGTGACAACGTGGGACGCACGGCTTGGCGAGTGCCCGCTCAAAAATTGCGAAGTCCGACTGGTCCATTCGCCATTGAATGAACCGTTCGCGTTTAGCGAGCAAGTCGAACAGAGCGATTCCGTTTGGGCCATCGCACCGGAAACAGACGCAGCGTTAATAGAACGACGAATGGCATTCGACATAATCGCTAGGCTTTCCATGCCTACGCTGCAACAACGCCGATTCATAGGCGCGGGTATGACAGCGCTCATACAAACCACCAGCAAACAGTTACTCTGTGACCTATTGAGCCATCAGGGAATCAGCACTCCCGAGACACGAAAATTCGACTTCGCGAAGTCAAATGAGGGATGGGAAGATTGGCCCATCATCATCAAGCCGGATGACGGAGCTGGCTCACAAAACACCTTCCTGGTTCGCAATGGGCTCGATTTCTTCAACGCGTGGCGTGAACTGCAAGGTATCGAAGATCCGGAATCGTTGATCCAGCAGCCATTCATTCCCGGCAAAGCATTATCAGTCGCGTTACTGATCGCCGAAGACGGTTCGATCATCGAGGTCTTGCCGGTCGCGGAACAACACCTCAGTGATGACGGACGGTTCCGGTATTTGGGCGGTCGGATTCCTGCGGACATTTCGGCAGAGTCGGCGATTGCGGTGAAACAACTCGCCCAACGAGCGTGTCGTGCCGTATCAGGACTGACCGGCTACGTCGGCTGTGATCTCGTCTTGCCGGGTGATTTCCCCTTTGAGCCGGTGCTCATCGAAATCAATCCTCGGCTGACAACCAGCTACCTTGGTTATCGCATGCTGACCGATGACAACATCGCCGCTCGATTGCTTGATCCGAGCACGCCACCATTGCGATGGAAATCGGAAACGGTCGCGTTTACGGTCTGAGAGCCAAGAGGCCACAAACCGTCTCCCATCACAGTGTGGCACGACGCTCCGCGTCGTGAGTCGCAGTTCAACGCCGTCTCACGAACGTGTATGGCGAATTTTTGGCGTGATCCTTCTGGAGTGCAGCAGCCTCAAGCTGCCGCTTTTCAAACAGTGCCGTTTTCAAGAAACGGACGCGAAGTGACGTTCGATACGTTTTGAAAAGCGATGACTTGGGTCATCGCACTCCAAATAGTTTCAAACATCGCACACCTGAGCTGAATGCCGCAGCGCGGCGATCGGGTCTTTCCACGTCGGGATAAATTCCTGAGCGACGAAGCCAGTATAGTCTGTTTCGAGGATCGCCTTCATCACGGCGGGGTAGTTGATCTCTTGAGTCTCATCGAGTTCACCTCGACCAGGATTCCCGGCAGTGTGGTAGTGAGCGATGAAATCTTTGTACTGCCGGATGCGGCGGATGACGTCGCCGTTCATGATCGAGACGTGGTAGATATCGAACAACAACTTGAAGTGTTCCGAACCAACTCGACGGATCAGGTCCACGCAAAAATCGACATTGTCGCCGAAGTAACCGGGATGCCCCTTCATCGGGTGCGAGCTGTCGCGCGTGTTGAGATGTTCCAGACAGAGCGTGATCCCTTTCTGCTCCGCGAGCGGCAGCACCTTCTTCCAAACTTCGATGCAGTCCTTCGCCGCCTGCATATCGTCCATGCCGTCAAACCGCATTCCTGTAAATGTGATGACTCGACGAGCACCGACTGACGCCGCGACTTCGATCGCATCGGTCAGCTTGGCAACAACCTCCGCATGAAACTTCGGATTGCACGGCCCTTGCGCAAACCCATGACTACTGACGAGCGAGATTTCCAAACCGAGTTCCTTTGCCGGTTTGTAAGCCTCACGAGGAATCCCTTCGATCGCCACGAGGCCAATTTCCTGGCAATGCTTCGCGAGCACATCGGCCTTCATCGGATTGAAGCACCAGCCCATCACCGATTGCCGAATCCGACCATGCTTCACTTTGAACGCCGCATCAGCCGCTTCACGCGGAAGCTGAGCGTGACTGATATTCGCAGACGCGACGACCGCTGCACTGGCCACTCCTTGAAGTAATCGTCGACGCGATAAAAGTGGTTCGTTCAACTGGATTTCGTTTCCGTGCAATTCGTTCGTCATGAGAGGCCGCTCCGTGAAAATGATTGAGTAAGTCTGTAACAGATTTTGCCCAAGCGAGCCAAAGTGTGTTAAGAAAGTCGCGTTTTTTGACAGATCAATGCTGCTTCTGCTCTCCGTGTTCTCAGTGCCTCCATGTCGAAATCTTGAAACACAGAGACACTGAGGTCACGGGGATTGTCAAAAGACTTTCGTTGGCCGACTAGGCCCCCGGATGATGTCTTCGCTCATGCCCAGGTCGGACGACACTTTGTTTCGTTTCATTCAAAATGAGTTCGCGTATCTCTGCCGCGATGAAGAACGATCCGGTGACACAGATTAAATCTCGCGGGGTCGCAATGTGCTGAGCTAACTGCCACGCCTCAGCAGGAGTTTCCACAACGTGGCACGGCAGGTCGCCCGAAGTCTGCATTAGATGACGTAGGCGATCCGGCGGAACGGCTCGCGGATTGTTGAGGTATTTGGTCAGGATAATGCTGTCGAAGCGCGGTGTCAGTTGTCGCAAGATGCCGCTGACGTCTTTGTCTTTCGTGGCGGCGAAGATCAGCACTCGCCGCGATCGTTCGCCAGTTGCGGTGCGATTGGGAAAGCTCTCATCAAGCGTTCGACCGAGCGCTGTGGCTGACTCCCAATTATGAGCGGCGTCTACGATGACTGTCGGATGGCGACGCATCACTTCAATGCGCATCGGCCAGCGGACGTTGCTCATGCCGCGTTGCGCAGCGGCGAATGAAACCGACCAATCCGACGCGAACTCATCAGGCGTGCGGGGCGGCATTAGCCCCCCGGTCAATTCACCGGTCAATCCACCGACAAACCGGGGGGCTGACGCCGCCCCGCTCGCCTGATGATTGCTGAGCCGATCAATCGTCGCCATCGCCACCGCAGCGTTGTGAGCTTGATGCTCGCCCGACAACATCAACGGCATCGCGGTCCATGAATGCAATGGCGTCGTGACATCGACTGAGTCATGAGCCTCGTCACCTGCTGCGTGATAGACATACGAAAACTCGCGGTCGATCTGCCACAGGTCTGCGTTCTGGGCTCGGCATGTTTCCGCGATCGCAACCTGAGCTTCATCGCCAACAACACCGCTGATGACCGGGACACCCGGCTTGATGATCCCCGCTTTCTCACGAGCAATTTGCGACAAGCTGCTGCCAAGGATTTGTGTGTGATCGCGACTGATCGTCGTCAGCACGCACGCGATGGGCGAGCAGACATTCGTCGAATCCAATCGACCACCCAAGCCGACTTCCAAAACGACGATGTCGGATTTCTGTTGCAGAAAAAACAACCACGCCAGCGCGGTCGTGATCTCGAAGAACGTCGGGTTGAACGGCTGCGGATCGGACTCGCACTGCCGCACGGCGGGTTGCACCTGCCGGACCAGTTCGATCATTTGATTGGCGTTCGGCCGCATTCCGGCCACCTGCATCCGTTCCTCGAACGCATCGACATGTGGCGAGGTATAAAGCCCCGTGCGATATCCAGCGGCCGTCAACATCTCGGCCAACATGATCGCGGTCGAGCCTTTGCCCTTCGTTCCGGCAATGTGAATGCAGGGCAATTGCGTCTGCGGGCTGCCGAGCAATTCCAACAAACGCCGCATCCGTTCGAGCTTGAAGTCCTGCTTGCCGCCAGCGGGAGTCCGCTCGAAGTTCACGCGGTCGAACAGAAACTGCACGGCCTGTTCGTAGGTTTGCACGGGTTCGGACATGAGACACCACATCAGAGAAATTTGACGCGGCGGAGTGTATCGGGCGAAGGGCGATGAGCCAGTCAGTGTGTGCGAGCAAAAGGGCTTAAGGGACATCAACGACCAAAAAAACGCGACGTCAAAACCTTTGGTCCTTTTCGTCTCTGAAGTCCCTGCGATCTATTTCGGCAACTGTCTCGCATCAACCCCCACCTTCACCGGCGATGTCAGCGGCGCATCAAACGATTTCAATTGCGAATTCTGTGATCGCGATTTCGCCGCACCGACAAACTCAAATGTCGTGGCCACGACGCCGTCGATGTTCAAGCGAGTTTCGTCGATTGTCCGACGACGCCCATCCTGGGGGTCAATCAGTGCGACCATGTCGATGTTCGGTCCCACGAGCACTGCCGACATTTGCCAGTCGATGGCCGATTCCCAATTCGACGGCAGGCGTTGAGAAATCCAAGCGATCAACGTTGAGCGGCGGGGCGCTGACGTCGTCACCACCGACGATGCAGATTCCAATTGATGCGCGGCCACATCAAACACGCAGCCTTCCGCCGACAGAGTCAGGCGACTCAGTTGTGTCTCAGCCGTGCGTGGGGTCTCTTCCGTGCGTGGCCACCAACGCAACAATGGGCCGCTGTCGCGCAGCGTGAATTGACGCAGCTCGCAGCGCCAATCGAATCCGCCGCGATCCACGAATTGCAGGAACTCACCCGCACCCACCTTCAGCACGTTTGTGGCCGAAAAGTTCTGCGGTGGCGAGTCGATAAACACCGCCGGTCCCACTCCCGTAAACAGGCTGTCTTGCAGGCGGATCTTCGTCTGTGCTGGTTCCTTGATCCGCGCACGTCCTTGCGATTCGCGTGGTCTCCAAGCGATCGAGGCACCGCGATGTCGTGCGAGCACCGCCGCATCGACCGCTTGGACTTGATCCGTCTCACTCGCGAAGTCTTGTTCAAAGCGGCAGCCGATTAATTCCAGTTGCTGGCACTCAGCGACCAGCAACGCAGGCGGACGCTGCGACGTTGATTGCTCGCGAACAACTCGCACGTGCCGCAATCGAACTCGCTCGGCCCGCAGCGACAACGATTCGTCGTTCACCAAAATCTCGGCGGGTGAGGCCTCGTCGCCGATGATCTCCAACAGGCCACTTTTCACCGACACTGCTGCCGCGAAAAAACGCCCCGTTGCCGGAAGCACGATCTTTCCCATCGCATTCGGCGGCGGCAGCGGTTGTGGTTCTGATTTCACTGCCGACTTTGCCGACGCAACACCGCCCTCAAATGTCAGCGACGACTCGTCCAACCTCGATGCCGAGTTCACCGATTCAACGCTGTCCGTTGACAACGATTTGTTCGAGGCTGATTGAGAATCCGACTTCTCATCCGGCGCGACTGGAACGAATTGCTTCAACCCATGCGATCTCGCCAACGCCAGCACGTAGTTTCGCGCACCTTGATCGAACATCGACAGCGCGGCTCCGGTCAACACAAAGAGCACGGCCACCGTCAGCGGCCAGCGCGATTGACTTTCGACGCGTTCGCGACGCGGAGCCGTTCGGTCGAACTCGCCGCGATAGTGCGCGACTTGCCGACGTCCGGATCGAGTCGCTGCTCCGAACTGAGCCGCCGCTTCACGAATTGATTTCGGTCGCGCAGCCGGATTGATCGCCGTCCAGCGTCGCAGCGATTCGGCCAACCATTCCGGAGCATCGGGGACCCATTCGCGGACATCGGGAATCGTGCGCGTTTGATGAGCGGCCAACTTCGCCAACGGATCGCCGTCTGTGAACGGCGGTCGCCCTGCGAGCAAATGCCACAACAAACAACCGAGCGCATAAAGATCGCTCGACGCCGTCGGCACTTCACCCGTTGTGATTCGTTCGGGGGCCATGCCGTTGTATCGCTCGGCAGACAAGATCGTGTGAAACGAAAACTCCGGACGCAGCGCTGACACACTGCCGGCATCGACGAGCACCGCTTGCCCCTTGGGTGTGACGCGCACGTTGCTCAGGCTGATGTCGCTGTGAACGATCCCGCGAGCTTCCAGCGCCGCGAGTCCATCCAGCAACTGCCGTCCCAATTCAACAACGATCGGAACCGGAAACCGTCCGCGTCGAATCAGCAATTCAAAAAGACTCGGCCCGCGCACATGCCGACTGATCGTGACCAACCGCAGCTTGCCTGCCGACGGCCATTCCGCCACTTGAGTCGCTTGCGGCAGCACAACCGCAGGATGATCGAACTCCGCAGCGAGCGTCGTCAGCTTGCTCAATCGCTCACTGAGCAGCTTCACATTCTCCGGCGCGACCGACGTCAGCTTCAGGACGCAGATATCATCGGCATCACGTCGCCGCGCGAGATACGTTTCGGCCAGCGCCGTCGCTCCCAACTTTTCGAGCAACAAGCACGGGCCGATCACCAAGCTCTCGGCCTTGCCCGCTTCCAAACACTGTGCCTGAAACGCCGTCAGCCGCCGCGTTTGGACCAGCCCGTCGATCCAAATCGAATCAAACGTCGGCAAGTCGCGAGTCAACCGCCGCACATATCCTCGACACCTCCGCAAATCATGCGGCGTGCAGAGTTTCAACGCCGAAAGCGTCTTCAAAAGTTGTGCGGACGGAGGCTCAAGCACACGGACATCCTTTTCCGAGGCGGACGCAGGGAGGCTGTGAATAAACCGTACTACAGGCGGCTCGCCTGTTTGTTCTTCACGAAAGGTGAGGCGGGCGAGCCGCCCGTCCTACGAAAAATTCGCAGCCTCAAGGGGCGGGGTTATCCCAAATCACCGACAACCGAGCAAGACGCATACGGATCGGCTGGGGACGAAGTCTCCACACTCGCCAGAGTAAAGAGCTCCCGAAGCTCATCACGTTCCACTCGTCGGTGGCGAACGCCATCGTCGATGAAGCGTCGCAAATGCGATCGCAGAGCCTCCTTCCAAGCCCCATCCTGATCGCTGTCTTGTCGATCGTTAATCGGACGGTTCGGAACGTCGAACAGCCACGTTGCCGTCCTATTTGTCTTGCAGCTTGTAGATCCGCACGGCGTTGTCGTGGAACAGCTTCTTTTGGAAGTCGAGCGGCTTGTCTCTGACGATCTCTTTCAACGCAGAAATCCAATCGGCCAGCGGAGCGGTCAGCGTGCAGACAGGCCAGTCGCCGCCGAAGAAACAGCGGTCGATGCCGAAGGTTTCCAGGCAGAAGTTGATGTTGGCCGCGAGGTCTTGCGGCTTCCAAGCGTCGGGTTTCGCGGTGACGATGACGCCGGAGATCTTGCAGAACATATTGGGCCGAGCGGCCGCCTCTTTCATGCCGGCCATCCAGGCTTCTCGCGCCGCTTGCTTGTCGGCAGTCACCGGCATGTTGCCGCAGTGATCGACGACCAGCCGCGTCTTCGGAGCGAGGTCGGCAAGCTTTGCTCCGTCACCGATCTCATCGGGCCTCATGCAAAGATCAAAACTCTTATCCATGTCGCCGAGCAGTTTGACGTTATCGACGAAGGTCTTTTCGAGACACATTCCTTTCGGACGATCGTCGTCATGCAGCACCGTGCGGACACCGTTGATGCGGCGGTTCTCGGCATACGGCTGCATGTACTTGTCGAACTCGGCCGATTGAGGCGAGCCGCCGATGATTGCTCCGACCATCGGATTGTCGTCGCGGCGACAGAGGTCGAGCACGTACTCCGCTTCGGCGGCTTGCTGCGTCGAGTCGACGTTCACTTCCATGTAGACCGTCTTCACCACTTTGTGCGAGCCGATCAACTTCAGGTAATCCGCCATCAAATAACTGCGGTTGATCTTCTGAACGGCGTCTCCCTTCAGCCACGGAAGGTTGAATTTGGTCAAATCCCAAAGATGCTGGTGAGTGTCAACGATTGCCAAATCGTTCTGATTCACGGCGGACCCTTTCTTGCGGATGACTTGAGCGGGGCGATCCTCAGCGATGAGCGATGAACTCAACGTCAAGCACACACCAGCGGCGGCGACTCCCGCAGCTTCCAGAAAATCACGACGAGACGATTGAGCGGACATGAGCATCTCCGGTTGTTCGAGGTGAGAGTTTTTCGCAGCGTGATGGTAGCGACGGGGAAAGCAACGCGGAAATGTGAGGCGAAGAGACGGAGAAGGAGATTGATCGTTGGTTATCGAGCAATTCCAGAGGGGGAGTTTTCAACGCAAAGGCGCAAAGAACGCGAAGAGCTGCAAAGAAAGTTAAGAGATGAACATTGGCTTGTGATCGCCAAAGATTTCAGACGCAATGATCACACGCCATGAATTCTTGGCGTTCTTTGCGCCTTTGCGTTAAAAACCTCTTCGTTTGAATAACCAAGACCTCACACTTTATCTCACCCGCATCGAACACCTACCTCGCATCCCTACGCATTCGGCTCCAGCTCTTGCCGCCTTAGTTCCGCCAGGCGATCCCGTCCGCCGCAGAGTTCCAAGTACTCGGCGAAATCCTTCACACCGAAGACGTACTTTTCGAGAAATGCCAGATGCGTGGCGGTGTCTTCTTCGACGGCGAGCCACTGCTTGAGATGATCCTCGTCGGAGTAGTACTCATACGGCATGTTGCCGGGATAACTGCCGAACGGAACTTCGCAGACGGCATCGACACAGAAGAACGGGATGTCGGTTGAAGTCGGATCGCGACGGATCTCGTCGTTCGAAATCAATCGCTCGCAACTCAGGATCACGTGTTTGGCCGCTCGTGGCAGGGTGAAGTCGGCAACGGAGGTTCCTCGAATGCGGGCGTTTCCAAAACAGTCCGCTTCATGCACGTGAATGATCGCGACGTCCGGCCACAATGCGGGAATCGCGACGTATTCCGCCCCGGTGAACGGACAGATGATTTTGCGAGCGGCACTGTGCCGAAACGTGTCGGTCCCTGCGGCGCTTCTTGTCGGCAAAAAAGAAACGCCCATTGACGCCGCTTGGAATCGCAAAGCCAGCGCGTAGTTCGTCCATTCGCACAGTTCAACTTGCCCGCTCTCAACAACTCGCCGAGCGTGTGGTGACAGCCCACGAGCTTCCAAGCCAACGATGTACGCCGCATCGACCCTCTTTAGTAATTGGCCTCGGCCCGTGTTGTTACCCGCAGCCAGGATTTGAAAGTCATGTGTTGCGGTGTGTCCTGCGAAGCCGAGGTTCTGTTTTCGCTGCCGCACAACCTCGTGCAACAACGCTGTCGCGATGCGATCCGCTCCGAAGCCTCCCGAAGCGAGATAGTCGCTGTCATGAACGAAGCGCCGCACCGCTTCCGGCACTGACATCACTTTGTCGATCAACTGCTTCGGCTTGTTGCGAAAGAATAGTCGCGCGACATCCGGATCAGGATTCGTAAACAGTGGGCCGTGAGTCCGGTCGTCATTGAGCATGAGGTCCTCTCGTGAATCGGTTTGGCCGCGATCGTTCGCAAGCTTTCATCCTCGATCAATCTCGTCGTATCATCCTCCGCCATGAGCACAACTCCACGCAAGCAACTCCGGGCCGGCATGGTCGGCATGGGCATGATCTTTGACGAGACGTATCGTCCGTTCTTCGAGCGGACTCACGTTGAGGGTCTTTACGATCGAAAGTTCGGCGACATTGATGTGCCGCTGACGGCGGTCGCCTCGCGAACCGGAAGCCGAGCGGACAAGTATCGCGCCGAGGCCGGCAGCAACATCGGGCCGTTCGCCAGTTATTCCGGTGTCGATGCCGTCGCAAAAATGTTGGCCGCTGGAGTCGACTTCGCTTGTGTGGCGACTCCCGACGATCGGCATTTTGAAGGGGCGAAGCAGGTTCTCGAAGCGGGCGTAAATCTGTTGGTCGAGAAGCCGTCGGTGTTGCGACTGCAAGAACTCGATGAGTTGGTCGAGATCGCTCAACGCAAGAACGTCCTGGCGAAAGTGGTTTATCACAAGCTGCTCGACCCGGACCACAAGCGGATGCGCACGCTGGTCGCGGACGGCATCTTGAAGCACATCAACAACGGCTACTGTTCGCTGCTGGAACCGAAGTTGATTTCGGGAGCCCAGTTTTCCGAATGGATCACCGGCCGCAATCCCGGCACGTACGTCGCCGTGCATTACATCAAGCTGATTGATTTCAGTTTCGGCGGCCGGCTGAAAACGATCACCGCAACCGGACAACGCGGTATCGTCGGCCCGAAAGATGGCCCGACGTGGGACAGCACTCAGATGCGCATGGTCTACGAATACGCCGACGGGCGCGAGGCGGCGTTCGACATTCACACGTCGTGGGTCACTCCCGACAACTTCCCCGGCTACGTCGAGCAAGAGGTGCAGTTCCGCTTTGACAACGGCGTCTGGAACGGTCACTCGCGCAAACGCGGCATCGAACTGACGGTCGAGGGAAAGACTCCGGTCGAAATGAAGACGACCATCAACACGCACTACAACGGCAAGTCCCTCGAACCGTGGGGCCAGCGGTCGCAGCGCGGTTACGGCATCGAAGTCATCGAACGCTTCGCCCGCGAACTGGCCTACGTGGAATTCGGAGGCGATGCCTCCGGCCGAGCCGCTCGCTTCGCCGAAACCCAAAAGCTCGCTTACAACGAACTCGCCGCCGACCGTCAAACCGTCGCCGCCGTGCAAGCCCTCGAAGCGATCCTCGCTCACGCGGCCAACGGCGAACCCGATTGCGTTGTCCGACTCAACGGCTCCGATGGCGGGCTGGTGCTGTATCGACCGGGCAGCAGCGAAGCCGAAGTGCTCTACGCACCAAAAGTGTGAGTTTTTTGCATCGCGTCACGCGACTGGCCGAGTTCGCCGAGCATATTCGACACGTCATCATTTTCGTCGCGCGGCAAATTCTTCGATCGAGGTGATATCCCTCCGAGCGTCCTTGGATTAGAGCGGATCTTTGTAGTCTGCGTTCGCTGAGACTTGTGCATTTCCTCCTAGGAAACGAAGTCTCGCGTTTTGGATTAAGCCACGCAGATAATTGATGTACGCCGTGCAGAGTGTAGCTGGCCGAGCGTCTGTAAGATCTGCTCCCAGATGTGCCTTTGGTGGGTCGACAAGTATTGAAGTAACCTCGGCTACCCCTGGATGCAAAGTGGCATATGCTTTTGTGATGCTACCATCTGGTTGCTTGATTTCCCAACCAGCACCCCCGGTATCATCTGCAACAAAACAACTAACCGCGTTGGGCGGGGCGGGATAAAAGACAACCCTCATTGCCCCTTGATCATCACAATACGATTGCTCCACGCCCTCTATGTTAATCGAAAACCCGCCGCGTTGCGTTGGGCTCAAACGCAGCCCGTCAACTCGATCATCGCCCTCTTTTAGTGTGCTGGTTCGCAACTTGTAAAAGAAATGCATAAGCGAGTCGCCCTTCATTTGCACGACGAACGGCTGATACCAGCGATCGAATTCGGCTTTTCCAACGGAGTCCTTATTTCTGAGGTTCTGTAGGATATTTGTAATTGCCCGCCCCTCAACAGCGATACGGCTTAATAGATCCCGTTGTTGCCCGGTGTCAGGTCCGTTAAGGTCACGCAAGAGGTTTTCGAGCGCAATCATTTTTCTTGTTAAACGATCGAAGATGAGTTCGGTTTTCAACGCGGCACCCCACGAATCGCATCTACCTCCATGAGAAGAGTCGGGAATTTGTTTTCGAGAAAGTCCCAGACCGTTTCGTGAACGACCCCGACAATGCCATGATTCAGAAGGTTCCGAAACGCGATGATGGCTCGCGTGTCTGTAAACCGTTGCACGAGAGATGGGTCACGCTTCTGCAATTGCTTCATCGCCTCACCGACGATTCGAAACTTCCGCTCGACCGCAGCAGATCGTCGGTTCGATACTCATCGAACGACCGCCCCTCAACGAACTTCCGAGCCAAGTTCGCAGCCTTTTGAATGTCGTAAAGCAAGGCCATGACTTCAGGCGGCATGATTCACCTGATTTCTAAATCTCTCGCACGTCGCTCACGCAGCCGTTGATTGCGGCTGCGGCGACCATTGCCGGACTCATCAACAATGTTCTGCCTGTCGGGCTGCCTTGGCGGCCTTTGAAGTTGCGGTTGCTGGAACTCGCGCAGACTTCTCGGCCTTGGAGTTTGTCCGGATTCATCGCCAGGCACATCGAGCAACCGGCGGCACGCCACTCGAAACCCGCTTCGGAAAAGATGCGGTCCAGCCCTTCTTTCTCGGCCTGTTCGGCGACAAGTTGTGAGCCGGGGACGACGAGGGCTCGGACGTTGCTGGCGACCTTGCGGCCTTTCGCGATGGCGGCCGCTTCGCGGAGATCGCTGATCCGCGAGTTCGTGCAACTGCCGATGAACGCCACGTCGATCTTCAGGCCCTTGATCGGCTGACCTTCTTTGAGATCCATGAACTGCAACGCCTCGCGAATGATGGTGCGATCCTCGTCCGCGTAGCTGGCCACGGTGGGGATCGACTCGCTGACGCCGAGCGATTGAGCGGGGGTGATGCCCCAGGTGACGGTCGGCTCGATGTCGGCGGCGTCGTAGGTGACGATGTCGTCGAACTCGGCGTCCGGCCCGGAAGCCAGACTGAGCCACCATTTGGCGGCGCGTTCAAACTCTTCCCCTTTGGCAACGAGTGGTCGGCCGCGCAGGTATTCGACGGTCGTTTGATCGGGATTCACGTAGCCGCAACGAGCGCCCCCTTCGATGCTCATGTTGCAGACGGTCATCCGCTCTTCCATCGACATGCGGTCGAAGACTTCGCCCGCGTATTCGTAGGCGTAACCGACTCCCCCTTGCACACCGAGCTTGCGAATCACGTGCAGCGTGACGTCCTTCGCGAAGACTCCCTTGCCGAGTGTGCCGTTGACCACAATGCGACGAACCTTCGCACGGCTCATGGCGAGCGTCTGCGTCGCGAGGCAGTATGCCACTTGGCTGGTGCCGATGCCGAACGCGATGCAGCCGAACGCTCCGTGAGTGCTCGTGTGGCTGTCGCCGCAGGCCAGAGTGATGCCGGGCTGCGTGAGACCTTGCTCCGGGCCGACGACGTGAACGATCCCCTGCCGCTTGTCGTTGAGGTTCAACAGCGTGACGCCGAACTCGCGGCAGTTCTTCTCGATCGCCGACATCATTTCTTCGGCCAGCGTGTCGAGAAACGGACGAGCCTGATTTTGGGTCGGGATGATGTGATCGACTGTCGCGAGCGTCAGTTCTGGATGCAAGACCTTCAAGCCGCGATCGCGGAGCATCTCAAAGGCTTGTGGACTGGTCACCTCGTGAATGAGGTGCCGCCCAATAAAAAGCTGCGTCTGGCCGGAAGGGAGCGTGCCGACGGTGTGAGTGTCCCAAACTTTGTTGAACAGATTACGGCGGTCAGTCATGGCTGAGGTCAGGTTTCGGTAATTGAAGGAATGAGTTTTCTATCGAGCCGTCATCGGCGGGCGCGGATTCTAAGCGAGCGTCGCGCCGGTTTGCACCCGATCGTTTTCGGGAGCCGCGATGCTAAAACAGGCCGGTTGTTTCGGTTCAGGTCGATTTCTACAATCCGCCGCCTGTTTGAAGGCGGTGGATAGAAACCTTGAAGGTGCCGACATGCCTGCCACGATCACGGCTCCCGCGATTCCAAAGCTGACGCCGAAAGAGTTCTCGGAACTTTTGCAGCGGGAACGTGCTAAGGGAAACCCGCTCGCGCTGTTCGTCGGAGGCAGTATCGATCCCGACGATCCTGAAGACAAAGCCTATTGGGCGGCGATTCACGAACATCGTCGGCAAATGGAAGAACAGCTTTTAGATATTGAAGCCCGTGAAGACCCTCAACCCAGAATGATTCAGAACCAAGATGTTTGAAAGCATTTCCGATCGACTGCGTGGCGCGTTTTCCTTTCTCGGTGGCAAACTGACCGAGTCGAACATCCGCGACGGGATGCAGCAGGTTCGCAAGGCGTTGCTGGAGGCGGACGTCAATTACGACGTGGTCGAAAGCTTCGTGAAGACGGTCACCGAACAGTCGCTCGGCGAGGCGGTGCTCAAGTCGGTGCGGCCGAGTGAGCAGATTGTTGCGATCGTCAACGACGAGTTGGTCAACTTGATGGGGCCGGTCGATCATTCGTTCCATTTTCAGAAGGACGGAGTGACGATCCTGATGATGTGCGGCTTGCAGGGTTCGGGCAAAACGACCACCTGCGGCAAGCTCGCGCGGATGCTGAAAGAAGAGGGTAAAACGCCGATGCTGGTGGCAGCCGACTTGCAACGCCCCGCTGCCGTCGATCAGTTGAAGGTCATCGGCGATCAGATCGGCGTCGCGGTGTATGCCGAAGAGCCGGGCAAAAGCACGCCGTTGCAAGTCTGTCAGAATGGCTTGAAAGAAGCTCGACGCCGAGGTGACGTCAACGTCGTGATCCTCGACACAGCCGGCCGACTGCACGTCGATGACGAGCTGATGCGTGAGCTGGAAGAGATCGACAACAAGTGCCATCCGCATCAGGTCTATTTGGTCTGTGACGCGATGACCGGTCAGGACGCGGTCAACAGTGCGAAGGCGTTCAATGAAGCAATGGAACTCGACGGCGTCATCCTCACGAAGCTGGACGGTGACACGCGCGGCGGTGCGGCGTTGTCGGTGAAGCAAGTCACTGGCGTGCCGATCAAATTCATCGGCGTCGGCGAACAGCTCGACAAGTTGGAGCCGTTTCATCCCGACCGCATGGCGGGCCGCATCTTGGGCATGGGCGACATTGTGTCGCTCGTTGAGAAGGCGCAGTTGCATCTCGATGAAAAAGAGATGGCCGACGCTCAAGCCAAAATGGCGGCAGGGAAATTTACGCTCGTGGACTTCCAGAAGTCGATGAAGCAGATCAAAAAGCTCGGCTCGATGGGGGAAATCATGAAGATGATCCCCGGCATGGGAGGCATGGTCGATGCGATGCAGGGGATGGGCAATCCGGACAAAGACATGGGTCACATCGACGGGATCATCAACTCGATGACCCCGTGGGAACGCGAGCACCCCGACAAGATCGACCGCAGCCGCCGCAACCGTATCGCGAAGGGAAGTGGCTCCGCTCCCGCTGAGATCAGCGGCCTCATCAAGCAGTTCGAGACGATGTCCGGAATGATGTCCAAGATGTCGAACATGGGCTTCCTCGAACGGATGAAAGCCGTTCAAGACATTTCCAAAGGGGGCTTTGCGATCCCCGGTATTGACGGTCCTGGCGTGAAGCAACGGAGTGGTCGCGGCCCTGCTGATCCGAAAGCCGCCAAAGAGTTGCTCAACAAAAAGCGTAAGGCCGAACGACAAGCGAAGAAAAAGAATCGCCGATAACAGTTGACCGGTCATTCCGTGACCGGAATCTTTCGACTCACAGATTGAGTCGTCTACTTTGGAATCACTTCGCTGCTACCATGCTCGCCCGCAACAAGCTTTCTTTGAGGAACTCATGCAACCAACTCAGTTCATTAACGTCGTCAGCACGGTGCCGCTGGTTGCACCGAAAGTGTTGAAGACCGAACTTGCGATTTCACCCGCGATCAACAAGACGGTCATCGAAGGCCGTGAAACGATCAAGAACATTTTGGCCGGTGACGATCGCCGAGTGCTTGTCGTTGTCGGGCCGTGTTCGATTCATGATCGCAAATCAGCCTCGGAGTACGCCGGACGACTGAAGGCTCTCTCTGACAAAGTGGCAGAGACTTTATTTGTTGTCATGCGCGTCTATTTTGAAAAGCCGCGCACGACCGTTGGTTGGAAAGGTTTGATCAACGATCCATACCTCAACGATTCGTTCGACATCGCGACGGGGCTTCGTCTCGCGCGAGACATCTTGTTAGAGATCGGTGAACTCGGTTTGCCCGCTGCGACAGAATTGCTCGAACCGATCACGCCGCAATACATCGCCGATTTGCTGACGCTCGCGTCAATCGGCGCACGCACGACGGAGTCGCCGACTCACCGCCAAATGGCCAGCGGCTTGTCGATGCCAGTTGGGTACAAAAATGGCACCGATGGCAGTTTACAGGTCGCGATCGACGCGATGCTCGCTGCAAAAACTCAACATGCTTTCCTGGGCATCGACGGTGACGGCCATACTTGCATCGTCAACACGCGCGGCAACCCATGGGGACACCTGATTCTTCGCGGCGGAAGATCGGGTCCGAATTACTCGCCAGAACATGTCGCTGACGCTTCAGTAAAGCTGACCGCAGCGGGACTGATGCCGAGGTTCATGGTCGATTGCAGCCATGCGAATTCCAACAAGGACTATCGCAATCAGCCGCAAGTGTGGCGCGATGTCATCGCTCAGCGAGCCGCCGGCAACAAAGACATCGTCGGCTTAATGCTCGAAAGTAACCTCTCTGCTGGCAGCCAAAAATTGACCGCCGATCCTGCGCTGCTCAACTACGGAATCTCGATCACCGATGGCTGCATCGGCTGGGACGAAACCGAATCACTCATCCTCGAAGCTCACGAACAACTTCGAGAATAGAAGGTCACGTCCACCCCACTCG
Source organism: Planctomycetaceae bacterium (assembly GCA_043738805.1). GTDB lineage: Bacteria > Planctomycetota > Planctomycetia > Planctomycetales > Planctomycetaceae > SXKJ01. The sequence goes on from JAYUFI010000539.1 coordinate 16,501, forward strand.
TCATTCTGCGGAGTCCTCCGCGAAGGGAAGATGTTTCGCTTTCGTTTTGGACTTCCGCTTCGCTTTGGGAGCGGACTTGAACGTCAAGTCGTGGGCGAAACGGGGATAGTCGATGCGCTGGCCTGCGAGTAATTGTTCAATCGTCAGCAGTTGCAGTCGTGGAAATCGGGCCTCATGGGCACCCGGCGTTTCGTAGAAGCCGGCGCTGGCGGCTTCGGTGCGCATCGGCTGAGTGGGAGTTTGCAGGCTAATGAGGATGCCGATGGCGGCTTTTTCGCGGTCGAGGACGCCTCGCAGGTCGCGGACGTGCGCGACGTTCGTATGCTCCGCCTTGACCGAGAGAATCATCTGCTTCGTCGCGTCGCGATGCGCGGCTTCGTCGTGGAAGTAGATGCGTCCGTCGACCCCTTTGTCGGCCCCTTTTTTCTGCTCGGCCGGGCGAGCGCCGACCAACCCCAAAGCCCACCACTGAAACTGATACGGGTCATGAGCGGCCAACGCCTCGGCGTCCGGTAGCGACACTGGCTCGCCAATCACTTGATACTGCTTCCCGATCTTCTCTCCAAAGGCATCCCGCAGCCGCTTCTTGATCAACGTGATCGCCAGATGCGTGATGTCGATGCCGATCCAGCGTCGTCCGAGTCGCTGCGCGACAGCGATCGCCGTCCCACAACCACAGAATGGATCGAGCACGGTGTCGCCTTCGTTACTGCTCATTTTGATGATTCGGTCAAGCAGTGCTTCCGGTTTCTGCGTTGGATATCCAAGTCGCTCGGCAGCCTGCGAATTGATCGGTGGGATGTCGGTCCAAACGTCACCGAGCGGACGTCCTCGCTGTTCGTCGAGATAACGCTTCAATTGAGGGACGGCACCCGGTTTAGTCTGCACCACGATTCCCGCTTTGTAGGCCGCGTGCATCCGATCCTTCGTCCATCGCCAGACCTTCGTGATTCCGAGAAACTCGTAAGTGAGGTTTGGTCGGTCAGGATTCGGATTGATCAAATTGTCGAGACGATAAATGCGGCCGTCGGGATCACGATGCGAGTATTTTGTCGCCGTCTTTGCATCGAGATTTTCGGCATCGTAAGGAGTGAAGATCACATCCTCATTCCAGATTGGTTCATCACCGTTCTGATAGCAGACGATGACATCGTGGTTCGATGGCAATCTCCGGGTCATCAGGCTTTTCGAGGGAGTTCGTTGCCAAATGATCTCGTTGCGAAAATTCTCCGGCTTGAACACGGAGTCCAGGAGCATCTTTAGGTAATGGCTGGCGGCGGGATCGCAGTGTAGATAGATGGAACCGGTGGGCTTGAGCACGCGGCGGAGTTCAACGAGGCGCGCGGCCATCATTGCGAGATAGGCGAGCATGTCGTTCTCACCCAAGACCGTGCGGAATGCTTGCAGAGCTTGCGACACTCGGCCGCCTGCTTCCACCACTTCGTGATACTCCTCGGCGGCCACCCGGTCCCACTGCCAAGTGTCCTTGAACGCCTTGATCTGCGCCGCCGCTCGCGCGCCGTCCCGCTCGGCAAACAGCACGTTGTAATCCTGATTGCTCTTGAACGGCGGATCGAGATACACCAAATCGACCGACTCATCCTTGACATGCCGCCGCAGCACGTCCAAGTTGTCGCCGTAATACAACAAACTCTCAGCAGCCGTCATTTCGTCTTCCTGGCGAGGCTCAGATTCAGATCAAAAACGAATCTAGCATTCCACGTCCCGAATAATAAGGCCGTGCAACCGCCGCCCCGTCGAGGCCAACGTGTCCTTCCAGCCGAACGGCTCGAACTTGATGCCCAGCGCGTCGCCGAAGCCCGCGTCGAGTTCCTCCAGCACCTGTTTGAACGCCGCCAGCTAACGGCGATTGTGGTTGCCAGTGCCGGAGTCGATTTCAAAAGCAGATGTTGATGTCGGCAAGCCAGTGAGGTTCGTGGCCGTGTCAGCAACGTCTCAAACCACTTGCGAGAAGACAAACTCGCCCTCTTGGGCATCGACGACGATCTTGCAGCCTTGTGGCAAACGCCCGGAGAGTAGTTCGTTGGCGAGTTGGTTTTGCAAGCGCTGCTGGATGACTCGCTTCAGCGGTCGAGCACCATACGCGGGATCGTAGCCTTCTTCGCCGAGTTGGTCTTTGGCGGCCTCGCTGATTTCGAAGCGGTAGCCGTTTTCATCGAGTTGCTTGGTCAGCTTGCGGAGTTGCAGATCGACGATCTGACGAATCTCGGCGCGACCGAGCGGATGGAAGACGATCACTTCATCGACTCGGTTGAGGAACTCCGGAAGGAATTCGCGACGCAGAGCGTCCATCACGCGGCTCTGAATTTCGCGATGGATCGTCTCCGTAGGACGGGCACTCTTGCCCGTCGCGTGTGTCGCATCGGAATGACGGGCAGGAGTGCCCGTCCTACTTTCTGCGGCCAGTTCCATGATCGACTGACTGCCGATGTTCGAGGTCATCACCACGATCGTGTTGGTGAAATCGACGGTGCGGCCGTGGCCGTCGGTGAGGCGACCATCGTCGAGCAGTTGCAGCAGGATGTTGAAGACATCGCGATGAGCCTTCTCAATCTCGTCGAGCAACAACACGCAGTACGGGTGACGCCGAACGGCTTCGGTCAGTCGGCCCCCTTCTTCATAACCGACATAGCCGGGAGGAGCCCCGATCAAACGGGCGACCGAATGCTTCTCCATGAACTCGCTCATATCGACTCGGACCATCGCGCGTTCGTCGTCGAAGAGGAATTCGGCGAGCGCCTTGCACAACTCAGTTTTGCCGACGCCGGTCGGACCTAGGAAAATGAACGAACCAATCGGACGATGCCGATCTTGGAGCCCCGATCGAGACCGTCGCACAGCGTTCGACACGGCGACGACCGCTTCGTGCTGGTTGATCATGCGACCGTGAATCGCATCTTCCATCTTGAGCAGCTTTTCGCGTTCCCCTTGCAACATCCGCGCGACCGGGATGCCGGTCCAAATGCTGACCACTTTCGCGATGTCTTCTTCAGTGACTTCTTCGCGGAGCAACCGCTCCCCTTTCGCATTGCTGGTCTCGGCGGAGCGTTGCTCCAAGCCCTTCAATTCCTCTTCGGCCTTTTGCAAATCCTGCTCAGCTTTGTAGGCGGCAATAAAATCTTCGTTGTTGTTGGTTCGCTGAGCCTGTGCGAAAGCGTGCTCTCGCTGTGTGCGAAGATGCTCAATTTGCTCCTTAAGTGGGCGGAGACGGGACAGTGCGTCCTTCTCGGCCTGCCAGCGCGCCTTTAGCTGATTGACCGCTTCTTCTCGGTCAGCGATCGCTCGCCGCAGGTCGTCAAGCCGTTCACGGCTATCGGGACTTTTTTCCGTGGCGAGGGCAGTCGCCTCGATCTGCATTCGCGTCAATTGTCGCGTCGCCTCATCGACTTCGGCGGGCATCGAGTCGATTTCCATACGCAGCCGAGACGCCGCTTCATCCACGAGGTCAATCGCCTTGTCCGGCAGGAAGCGATCGTTGATGTACCGATCGGAAAGCGTCGCCGCCGCGATCAACGAGTCGTCCGTGATCCGCACGCCGTGATGCGATTCGTACCGCGACTTCAGTCCGCGCAGGATCGAGATCGTGTCCTCGACGTTCGGTTCCTGCACCATGACTGGTTGGAAACGGCGTTCGAGAGCCGCATCTTTCTCGATGTATTTGCGGTATTCGTCGAGTGTCGTCGCGCCGACGCAATGCAGTTCGCCGCGAGCGAGTGCGGGCTTCAAGAGATTGCTTGCATCCATTGCTCCTTCGGCAGCACCGGCTCCGACAACCGTGTGCAGTTCGTCGATGAAGAGGATGACTCGCCCTTCCGCCGACTGCACTTCTTGCAGCACGGCTTTCAGACGGTCTTCAAACTCGCCACGGAATTTTGCCCCGGCGATCAACGCGCCCATATCGAGCGCGACAACACGCTTGTCTTTCAAATTCTGCGGCACATCTCCCATCACGATGCGGTGCGCGAGACCTTCGACAATTGCTGTCTTGCCGACACCGGGATCGCCGATCAGCACCGGATTGTTCTTACGCCGCCGCGAGAGAACCTGAATGATGCGGCGGATTTCCGTGTCACGACCAATCACCGGATCGATCTTGCCCTGCCGCGCGAGTTCCACCAAATCTTTACCGTACTTCTCCAGAGCCTGGTACTTGTCTTCGGGCGATTGATCGGTGACTTGCTGGCTTCCGCGCACCGTTCGCAGAGCATTGAGGATGTCTTTTTCCTCAATGGCATTCAGCGACAGCAGCCGCTTGGCCGCGTCATCGACCTTCGTCAGACCCAGCAACAAGTGCTCGGTCGAGACAAACTGATCCTTCATTTGATCCGCTGCCTGAGTCGCGGCATCGAAGACCTGCATGACTTCGCGACTTGCGGCGACTTGGCCGGTGCCGCCGCCAGAGACCTTGGGTAGGCGGTTCAATTCGCCGTCGACCATCGCTTCCAACTGCGGAATCTTGACGCCGATCTTTTGCAGCAACGGCCGCACAATCCCTTGTTCTTCAATCAGCAGCGACTTCAATAAATGCAGCGGCAGAAGCTGTTGATGTCCCTTATTTTCCGCCTCGGACTGTGCCTGCTGAACCGCCTCTTGCGACTTGACCGTCAATTTGTCGAACCGAAACGCCATGATCGAATCTCCTTGTTGTTGCCGTTTTGACTGCCGAGTTGGCAACGGCTGCGGAGATTCGCAAATGGCAGGCCAAACAGAAGTGTGCTTGGGAACGAGAAAAAGTGACTTCGTGTTTTTGTAGCCCAATTTTTCAAACCGGGCGGTTCAGTTCGACCGGTTTGAAAAACCGGTCTACGAAATCATCCTTCCTCGTTCCTTAATTCACATCACGACCAGTCAAAAATTCCTCAACGGCGTCGGCGTGGCGAGCGATGTGATGCACGCTACGGCCGAGTTCTTCGGCGTCGACTTTGGCTCGCGAGTGGTTTTCGACGACGACGAAATGTGGGCGACCGTCGATATCGCGGACGGCGATGCTGCCGTGAGGTTGCACGGCGTTGCGGCGCAATGCGAGTTCAAAATGGTCCGCCGCAGCGGGGCCGCCGATGGAAAAGATTTGAAGTTGGCGGAAAGGCACGTTCTCGTCGCTCGGCGCAATGATGACTCGCTGCTGCCGACCGTTGCGCAGCTTCACGAGGATTTCAAATTCATTCGCCGCCTCGCGTGCGGACCATTTGACGTCGGGTTCGTTGGCGAACGCTTCGGTGAGGAGTTGCTTCACGTCGCGAACTTGTCCGAGCACAGCGAACAAACGGGACTGCGCTTCGTCCGCATCGGTCGCTCGTTCTTTCGGGTCGCGCGCGACGAGCCAGTGCAACAACTCGGCAATGTCAGCGGGAAGGTCAGGGCAATCGACGCGCACATCGGGAAATGGTTGTGAGCTGATTTGCGTGATGAGTTGCTTCACCGTCTTGGCACCGAAGGGAACTTTGCCGGTCAACATGCGGTATAAGCAAACACCCATCGCATAGACGTCAGTCGAAGGGGACGCGGTCCCGCCCGTGAACAATTCGGGAGCCATGTAGTGCGGCGTGCCGACGAGTCCGTCGAAGACTTTTTCGCCGCGACCACGCACACGTTTGGCCAAGCCGAAGTCGCCGATCTTCGCTCGACCGAGTCCGAACGACTCTTTTGTCATCAGCACGTTTTCAGGTTTCACGTCGCGATGCACAAGTCCCGCTCGATGAGCGGCCGCGAGACCATCAGCCACTTGAGCGGTGACTCGCAACGCTTCCGCTGGCTCGAACGAACCGCGCGTGTCGAGCATTTTTTGCAGCGACTGACCCGATACAAATTCCATTTCGAGGAAGTGCAAACCGTCATGTTCACCGACCGCATAAGCCATCACGACATGCGGATGATGCAAGTTGGCGACGGCGATCGCTTCTTGCCGGAAACGCGAAACGTAATCGGCATCGGTCTCGATGAATTTCGGTGACAGCACCTTTAAGGCACAACGTCGTTCAAGCTGCTTATGCACCGCAAGGTACACGGCCCCCATCGCTCCGCGTCCGAGCAGCGCGTCGCAGCGGTAGACGCCCAAAGTCTTTCCCGTCAACGAATCCGCGATCGAGCGGCGGCGCGGCGTTTTCTGCGTCGTGACTGTCGCCAGCGGGTTCGGTGGAACTGCGGAATCATGTTTGGACGGCAGTTCGCTTTGTGGAAGTGCGGGGTGGTCCGAACCGGGAATGTAGAGAATCGTCGTCGAGCCGGTCGGTATCGCATCACCCACCACTGTACCGCAGAGCGGACACGTTCCCGTTTCGGCGACAGGCACCCATTGATCGCAAGCAAGACAATGCTGCGTACTTGTTGAATCGGGTGAAGGGACTTCGTCGGGCACGGCGGTTCTCTCAAAGAATGATTGGCGTGGGATTGTGTCGTTGACCGTCGCAAGCTGCCAGCATGTTCGCCTCCTTTGTCGTCACGTCATCGACCATTACAATCCCGCCGGTCATTTGCCTGCCTATTTCGTTTAACAGAGAACATGCTTGTGTCGTCTACCACTTTTGAACCGCTGACCTCTTCCGCCGATTCGTTATCCAAAGGGACTTATGCCTTCGTGAGCTTGGGCTGCCCGAAGAACCTCGTTGACAGCGAAAAGATGCTCGGCACGCTGGCGCTGGACGGTTATTCGTTGGTCTCGGAAGCGGACGGAGCGGACTTTGTCATCGTCAACACATGCGGCTTCATCGAAACTTCGCGTGCGGAATCGAAGGCAGTCATTCAAGAGATGCTCGACCTGAAAAAAGGGGGGCGGACGAAGGGTGTGATTGTCGCTGGTTGTTTGCCCGAACGACTCGGCGGCAGCTTGCTGGACGAGATGCCGGAGATTGATCACATCGTCGGCGTGTTTGGTCGCGATGAGATCAACAAAGTCGCTGACCGATTGCTCGGTCAACAGACGGAGCAACGGATGTTGTTTCGCCCCGCTCCGATCAAAGCGATGGATGATCGTGCCCGACTCCGCATCACACCGGATCATTTCGCGTATCTGAAAATCTCCGAAGGCTGCGACCGAACTTGTACGTTCTGTGCGATCCCGAAGATGCGCGGCAAGCACATCACCAAGCCGATCGAAATGGTGATTGAGGAAGCGAAAGAACTCGTCGCCGATGGCGTGCGTGAGTTGATCATCGTGGCTCAGGACACGACGTATTACGGGCTGGATTTGTACGGCAAAGTGCGACTCGTCGAGTTGCTGCAACAGCTCAACGAAGTCGAAGGGATCGACTGGATTCGGCTGATGTACCTGTACCCGGTCAACTTCACTGACGAGTTGATCGCCACAATCGCCGACAGCGAAAAAATCCTGCCGTACCTCGACATGCCCTTGCAGCACATCAACGACACGATGCTGAAACGAATGCAACGGCGAGTGAACCGCGATCAGACTGTCGAACTGGTTCACAAGCTGCGTGAGCGCATTCCGAACCTCGTCATGCGGACGACGTTCATCACCGGCTTTCCCGGCGAGACTGACGAGCAGTTCGAGGAACTCAAGGCGTTCGTCACCGAATCGAAGTTTGAACGTATGGGCGTGTTTCCGTATTCGCTCGAACCCGGAACGCCTGCCGAAAAGCTTGCCGATCATTTGCCCGAAGAGGTCAAGAAAGCGCGCTGCGATGAATTGATGGAATTGCAGCAAGCGATTGCGTTCGAGTACGGCGAGTCGCTCGTCGGTTATGAACTCGACGTGATCATCGACAGCGAGACCGATGAGCCGGGCGTTTTCGTGGGACGCACATTCGCCGATGCTCCGGACATCGACGGTGTTGTCTATGTCGAGGCTGAAGAATTGGAACCCGGCGATATGGTTCCCGTCGCGATCGCTGCTCGACAGGATTACGACTTGATTGGTGCGTACTTGGGCGATGAAGAAGAAGATGCGGAATGATGAGTTCAGTGAAGTTTTGGGGACTTTATACGCCACGGGGCCATGAGTGAGATGCTTAACCGTTACGGTGTCGGTGTTGGCACGCAAGCCGATGGCGTTAACCTCAAGTGTGCGAGGTATCACAAACAATGAAGGGAGGATTACCTAACAATGCCCAAGCAAATTTCTAAAACTCTTTCGGTCACACTTTTCAACGATGAGGTCAAAGCCTGGGAAATGTTGGGAGTGATTCTTGGAAAGCGGAGAGAGGCTCAGCCAGGTCAGCCTAATTTCAAGAAGCCGACTCAAGGATTTATTTTTCGCGAACTACTCCGGATCGCCGCCACTCAACTGGCCGACGAAATCGGATCGGAACTCGTCAAGAAGCTCGCCGAGCCTCCCCCGGTTGCGAACTTTCTCGCTGATCGAGAGGCTCGCAAAATCCAGACACAGGCTGCCAGGGAGGCCGCAAAAAAGAAGGCAGCAGTCAAAAAGGCCGCCCTCCCCAAAACGCCTAAGCCGACTCAACGAGTTGTTTGGAATCTCCCCACGGGCGGGTATCGCCGCAAGAAGTCCCTGCCGGGAGTCACTGAATGACAACTTCGGAGGCGAACTCCAATTCCGTGGAGTCGTCAGTGACGCCGCTGCCGCGCATTGATCGGCGTTCGTTGAACATGCCGAATCTGATCACGCTCAGTCGGCTGATTCTTTCGATCGTCCTCTTCGCGATCATCTCCGGCGGCCACTCGTGGATCGCTGCCGCCATGATGTTCGTGATCGCTGCCGCGACGGATGCGCTCGACGGATACATCGCGCGCAAGTACGGGCTGGTGACAACACTGGGCCGCATCCTCGATCCGTTTGCCGACAAGATCATCATTTGCGGAGCGTTCTTGTTTCTGGTCGCTCAACCAAACTCCGGCGTCAACGCTTGGATGGCGTTGATCGTCTTCGGTCGCGAGATGTTCATCACCAGCCTGCGATCATTCCTTGAGCAACACGATCGCGACTTCTCCGCCGTCTGGAGCGGCAAGATCAAAATGGCCCTGCAATGTGCCGCCGTGACCGGCAGCCTGCTGTCGTTAGACGAGCGATTTTCCGTGCGGCCGCAATTCCTGCTGGCTCGTGACACTGTCTTGTGGTCCGCCGTGGCGGTGACCGTTTACAGTGGTTTTGAATACAGTTGGCGTGCCTTCAAAATGCTTCGAGGAGATGCCATATGACTGCCGCGACACTGGCACTTAATCGACCGGCGCAGAAATTGTTCGCCACAGAATCGGAGCCGTTCAAAGTTCGCTTGTCATTGGATGAATTCTTGGCGTTGCCAGAAGACACCAGCATCGAACGTGAGCTGATTGATGGAGTTCTCAAGGAGCGTCCGATGACTCGCCGAAATCGTTTTCATGCGAAGACCGAGGCTCGCATCGCAACTTTCTTGACGTTGTGGTTACTGGAGCAACCGGAACCGCATGGTGACGTCCTCTCTGGTGAGGTCGGCTTCACGATGCAACGTGATCCGGGGACGAGCGTCGGCATTGATGTGGCTTATGTTTCCGCCGAGGTGGCTGCGCGACAGAACGAATTTTCGACGATGATTGAGGGAGTGCCTGTGCTTGCGGTTGAGGTCTTGTCGCCGTCAGACACGCATGAAGACGTCACGACAAAAGTCGATCAATATCTCGCGGTCGGTGTGTTGTTGGTGTGGATTGCTGATCCGCATTTTCGCACCGTGACAGTCCACCGTCCCGGTCAGCAACCCGACTTCTTCACCACCGACGACGATCTCACTGCAGAGCCGCGCTTGCCGGGTTTTCAAGTTGCGGTTCGTCGCTTCTTCGAGTGATCGCGAAGAAATAACACAGCCGTGGTGAGCTGCTAACCAATTGATTTTTCTCTTTCTGCGATGGAGTGAATTCATGCGACGATTTGTTGTTGTGAGTTGGCTGTTAGTTGGTCTACTGACGGTTTCTTCTGTACCTGCGGATATTGCTCCTGAAGTGAAATCGCGGTTGACGGAAGACCTCAAGTATCTGGCGTCTGATGATCTCGAAGGTCGCGGAATTGGGACGAATGGGATCAATTTGGCCGCCGATTTTGTAGCGAAGGCGTTTCGCGAAGCGGGGCTGGATGTCTCGAAGGCGGGGGGCGATTCGTTTCAAGAGTTCTCGATGACGACCGGGGCGAAGTTGGGTGAAAAGAACTCACTCAAATTTGACGGACCGGATGGAGCGGCGATCGAGTTGGCGATCGACAAGGATTTTCAAACGTGCTCGTTCGGTGCGTCGGGGACATTCAGCGGTGAGCTGGTCTTCGGCGGCTACGCGATCGACTCGAAGGACAGCAACTACCAAGAGCTGGAAGGAATCGACGTCAAAGGAAAGATCGTCATCGTGCTGCGGAAGACGCCGAGGCAGGCGGACGCTCACGGGCCGTTCGCGGCTCAGCATGGCGGGACCGCTCCACAAGCGGATTTGCGATCGAAGGTGAGTAACACGTTCGGCAAGGGGGCAGCGGCGATTCTGTTTGTGAATGATCCTTACTCCAGTCGCAAAGAGGCGGACGGTGCGAAGCAAAAAGTCAAAGACCTCTCCGAGCCCGTCGTTGCAGCCGCCGAAGCCTTGTTGGCCGCTGATGCCAACAACGAAGGGGCGGTAAAAGAGGCTCGCGCGAAGTTGGCGGATGCGGTCGAGAAGGTCCACAAGCAACGCGAGGCGAATGAGCAGGGGAACCGCGACGTGCTGATGAAGTTCGGTTACGGCGGCTTCAATCAAGGTCAACAGTTGCCGATCTTTCACATCACGCAAGTGGCGGCTGATCAAGTTTTGAAAGCGGCATTCAAAAAATCGCTCGCCGATTTGGAAGCGGAGATCGACAAAGATCTCAAGCCAAAGAGTGCTGTGTTGACCGGTTGGAAAGCAGAGGGAACAGCGAGTGTTGAACTCGTCAAAGCGGAAGTGAAGAACGTGATCGGCGTCATCGAAGGTGCCGGGCCGTTGGCCGAGGAAACGGTCGTCGTCGGCGCGCATTACGACCACGTAGGATTCGGCGGCCCGAACTCGCTGGCCCCCGGAGTCAAAGAGGTTCACAACGGCGCGGACGATAATGGATCAGGGACAGTCACGTTGTTGGAGTTGGCTCGACGATTCGGCGCTCGCAAAGAGAAGCTCAAACGACGACTCGTTTTCATCGCGTTTACGGCTGAGGAGTCGGGATTGATCGGCTCTGAAAAATACTGCAAGGAGCCGCTGTATCCGCTCGACAAGACCATCGCGATGATCAACATGGACATGGTCGGTCGGCTGAAAGAAGAGAAACTCATCATCTACGGCACCGGCACGTCGCCGCATTGGAAGCCGGAGATCGAACGGCTCAACGGGCAATACAAGTTCGATCTGTCGCTCAAGCCGGAAGGCTTCGGGCCGAGCGATCAGTCGTCGTTCTATGCGAAGAAGATTCCGGTGCTGCACTTCTTCACCGGCACACATCCGGAATATCACCGCCCCGGTGACGACTGGCAGCTCATCAACTTCGATGGCATGGCGCGCGTCGCCGACATGGTCGAACAAGTCGTTCTCGAAACCGTGCAAACCGATGAGAAGCCGCAGTACGTCGAGGTCAAAGGGCAGGGCGATCAAGGCTCTACTCGCAGCGGCAACCCGCGCCCGTATTTCGGTTCGATCCCCGATTTCGGCAACGAGACTCCGGGCTATGCGCTCTCCGGCGTCGCTCCGGGAAGTCCCGCAGACAAAGGTGGACTCAAAGGCGGCGACGTGATTGTGGAACTCGCCAAGCAAAAAATCGGCGGTCTCGACGACTTCGATCTCGCACTCAGAAAATTCAAAGCGGGAGAAGAGATCGAGATCATGGTACTCCGCAACAAAGAACGAGTGACGTTGAAAATCACGCTGGGGCAACCGAAGTAACGTCGTCAGTAAACGTGTCCATCGCATCGGCGAGAAGCTGTTCGCCAAGCAAGTCGGTCGTCGCGTCTTGATTCACGTCATCGGCGAACGCCCCGATATCGGCCATCACACGTTTTCGGTCTATCTGACAGCCACTCAAGGAGCCGCCAAGACCGTTCGCACCTTGAGTGACATCAAGGTATGAGGCACCTTGCAGGATAAGAACTTGTCCAAGAACAACACCGTAGACCGGTTTTCCAAACCGGTCGCAGTGACGCTCCGGTTTGAAAAACCGGGCTACAAAAACACGGAGTTGTTTTTGGACAAGTTCTACGCTCCCCGCGTGTCCCTTCCGAATGAAATGAGTCGGTGTGCTATGAAGAGATTGATTGAGACTTGCTGCTGCGTGTTTGTGTTCGCGTTACTACTGACCCATCCTCGATCGGCTTTCGCGCAAACGGAGTCCGACGGCAAAGGCGACTGGGGCTCAAAAGGTAGTTTGGGATCTGACGCGAGACGGGCCGCCGTTGCTCCCGGCGGCTTGATACCGAAGCTGCCGGAGACCAGCGGCAGCGTGATGATTGACGTTCAGGAGTGGCCGCAAAAACCAGGGCCACGACAGGTGCAAGTTTGGGTTCACTACCCGGAGCGTAGTCGGCTTTCGAGCGTGAATGCTCAGACGGGGATTATGCTGTCGCTGCATAATTGGGGCGGCAGTTACAACGTCGGGACCGCCGATCCGAACAAGCTTGCCGAGCGGTACAACGTTATCGGCGTCTGCGTTGACTATCTGCAAAGCGGAGCCCAAGCGTCGATCCGCGATCCGGAGCCTTACGACTACGGCTACCTGCAAGCACTCGATGTGCTGCGTGCGTTGCACTTCGTGACGTCCGAGTTGAAGGCCAAGAATATCGCGTTCGATTCGGGCCGCATTTTCTCGACCGGCGGATCAGGTGGCGGCAACGTCTCGTTGATGGCCAATAAGCTCGCGCCGCGCACGTTCGCCGGAATCATCGACCTATGCGGCATGCCTAAGTTGACCGACATCGTCGCGTACAACCTGCCTGGCAGCGGCGGGCTCGATGCGCGTTACAGCAAAGACTCATCGAGCCCCAACTATCTCTCTGCCGACGCTCAAGAGATTCGCTTCGCTGGCCATCCCGAACACCTACGACTCATGAAAAGTTGGGGCACATCGAGCAAAGTCATCGTCGTGCATGGCGTCGATGACAAGCTGTTCCTCAACGAAGTGAAGGAGTTGGTCGAGAACATGAAGTCCGCCGGCCTCGACGTCCAACCGCATTTCATCACTGCGGATCAAGTTGACGGCAAAGTCTTCACGACAACCGGCCATGCCCTCGGCAATCGTACGCTGATCGTGCAACAAGTCGCTGACAAGTACCTGCTCCCGACGAGCAAAGACGCTCTGCACCGAGCAACTCCCACTGACTTTGAACGCCGCGATCAAATCATTCGCTATCCGACAGCAAACGGCGTTTGGGTCATCTCGTATGCAACGGGCTATCCGGTCGGAAGGTTTGAGCCGTCTTGAAGACACGCGGCGACCTGCGGCCGCATCAGTGCCGCGAATGGCGAGTCAGATTCAAACCAGTAAGATTGGTGGGCGAAGAGAAGGTTCCAGCGATAGAGTCGCTGGTTTACGTTTCGCGCTTCGATGACAAGACGGCTTGATTATCACGGCGATTTGGTCAACAGGAGTTGCACGGTGTTACGACAATTGTTCTGGGGTCTCGCTGGGCTGAGCATCGTTGTCGTGACCACGTCGTTGATCGGCACGGCGGCTGAATCACCGACTGCAGCGCAGCTTGAGTTCTTTGAGACTCGCATTCGACCGGTGCTCGTTGAGCAATGTTATGGATGTCACAACTCGGCGAAGTTGGCGGAGGGTGGGCTTGCGATTGATCAGCGAGTGGCGACTCTGAAAGGGGGCGACAGTGGCCCGGTCATTGTTCCGGGGCAGCCAGCGAAGAGTCGATTGCTAGCGATCCTGCGGCATGAAATTGATGGATTGAAGATGCCGAAGGGAGGCGCGAAGCTCGATCAAAAAGTGATCGCTGATTTTGAAAAGTGGATCGCGATGGGAGCTGCCGATCCGCGTGATCAAGCTCCGTCGGCGGATGAGCTCGCGAAAGTAACCGCTTGGGAAACGGTCATTGAGAAACGGAAGAAGTGGTGGAGCTTTCAGCCGATTCAGAAGCCGCAGTTGCCAACAGTTCGCAACGTTCAATGGTCGGAGCATCCGATTGATCGGTTTGTGTTGGCGAAGCTCGAAGAGCAAAAGCTTGAACCGAACTTGCCGGCTGACTCGCAGACGCTCGTGCGGCGAATGTTTTTCGCGTTGATCGGACTGCCGCCGACGACTGAAGAAGTTGAAACCTGGACGGCGAAGCTCGCAATGCCGAACGGTGACAAGGAACTGGTTGAGCATTTGCTCAACAGCCCGCACTTCGGGGAACGCTGGGCTCGGCATTGGATGGACTGGATTCGGTACGCGGACTCGCACGGCTCGGAAGGCGATCCGGCGATCGACAACGGTTGGCTCTATCGCGACTACTTGATTCGAGCGCTCAACGCGGATGTGCCGTTCGATCAACTGGCGCGTGAGCATGTTGCAGGAGATCTGTTGGAACAGCCGCGCATCAATCAGACGCTCGGCATCAATGAGTCGCTGATCGGCCCCGCTCATTGGCGAATGGTGTTTCATGGCTTCGCCCCGACCGATGCGCTCGATGAGAAAACGCGGTACACCGACGACGCAATCAATGCGTTCTCGAAAGCGTTTCTGGGGCTGACGGTCTCGTGTGCTCGGTGTCACGATCATAAGTTCGATCCGATCAGCCAGAAGGATTACTATGCGCTGTTCGGTGTGCTCGGTTCATGCCAGCCCGGTCGAGTGGCAATCGACACACGTGACAAACTGGACCTGAACCGTGAGAAGTTATCGCGGCTCAAGCCGCAGATTCGAGTGGCGGTGGCAGACGATTGGTTGGCGAAGATCGCGTCGTTGAAAGCCGCGCTGCTGTCCGATGATGGGCTGTGGAAGGGGGCTGATAAGCCGAGCTTTCTGTTGCAGCCGTGGTTTATGCTGCGCAAGGAAACGAGCGACGGTGCTTCGTTTGCTGATGCTTGGTTGAAACAAGTGGCTGCTTGGAAAACGGATCGACACCAGCGTGACGAACACGCTCAGCGAGCTTATTGGCGACGATGGGATTTGACCGGCGACGCAGCCGTAGGACGGGCACTCTTGCCCGTCAGTGCTCGACTAGAAGAGACGGGCAAGAGTGCCCGTCCCACAAATTCGCGCACGAACTCAGTGAGCGACTATGCGAATTGGTTTCGCGTCGGGACCGGCCTGCCGGATCGGCCGACTGTGGCCGGTGAGTTTGCGGTCGCAGTCACCGGAGACCTCGCGTTGACCGGCATCTATCCGGCAGGTGTTTATTCGCATGGCCTCTCGGCGAAACATCCGGCGCGGTTGTCGTCGAACAAAGTGCGGCTCGACGATAATTTCGATCTGTGGCTGCGAGTCATCGGCGAGGGCGGCGCGAGCACCCGGTATGTCGTCGAAGACTATCCCAGGAACGGAACGGTCTTTCCCGTGACGACGTTGTCGAAGGATTGGCAGTGGCAAAAGTTTGATCTGACGTATTGGAACGGCGATGAGATGCACATCGAAGTGACTTCTGGCAAAGACGCGCCGTTGATGGTCAACAACGAACCTCGTTCGTGGTTCGGTATTCGCGAAGCGGTCATCGTGCGCAAGGGAGAGCCGGGACCGCCGACAATGTCACGCGAGTTTCTCGATGCGGTGTTCGCGAGTGCTGTCGAACCACCGCCGCTGTCGTTCGATGATCTCGCCGATCGTTACGTGCGAGCGATCACCGTTGCCGTGCGCGCCTGGCAAGCCGGGACTGCGACCGATGCTCAAGCGAATTTACTCGATGCCTGTTTGAAGCAAGGTTTGTTGTCGAACAAGTTGGATGATCTCGCCGCCGCGAAGCCGCTCATTGCCGAGTATCGTCGGTTGGAAGAAGAGATTGTTGTGCCGACGCGCGTGCCCGGTTTGGAAGAGACCGTCGGGCGCAATCAAGCCTTGTTCACACGCGGCAATCACAAACAACCGCAAGCCGAAGTACCACGTCGGTTTCTCGAAGCGATTGATGCGCGGCCGTATCAGACAACTCAAAGCGGACGACGTCAGCTTGCTGAGGATTTGCTGCGCGATGACAACCCGCTGACTCGGCGAGTGATAGTGAATCGTCTGTGGCATCATTTGTTCGGACGGGGCATCGTCGCGACGCCGGACAATTTCGGACGACTCGGTGCTGAGCCGACGCATCCGGAGTTGCTCGACTTTCTCGCGATGCGATTTGTGGAGCACGGTTTGTCGATCAAAGACGCGATTCGTTTCATGGTCACATCGAAGACTTGGCAACTGAGTTCGCGTCCGTCGCCGCAAGCTCTGCAAATTGATGCAGACAATCGGCTGTTGTCGCACGCGATGATCCGACGACTTGAAGCGGAAGCGATTCGCGATTCGCTGTTGATAGTGTCAGGCAGTCTTAATCGCGATCTATTCGGCGCACCGACGGACGGCAACTCGCCGCGACGCAGCGTTTATGTTCGAGTCACTCGCAACGCGCTCGATCCGTTCTTGCGAGCGTTTGATTTTCCGGAGCCGTTCAGCGCGACCGGTCGCCGCGATGTGACCAACGTTCCGGCTCAATCGTTGACTCTGATGAACGACGAACGAGTTGCCGCGCTCGCATCGAATTGGGCGGCGAAAATCCTGGCTGATCAGCGGCTTGGCAGCGACGGGGCACGCATTCAAAACATGTTTCAATCGGCGTTCGGACGACCGGCTCAAGTGGCCGACGTCCGCCGTTTTGAAATGTATCTCGTCGAGACGAAAACTCGTCATGCGGAGCTGTTGAACCAAGTGGTGAAACTGCGCGATCAGATGAATCAACAGCAGGCGGCAATTCAGAAACTCATCGAGCCGACTCGCACACGACTGCTGGAAGCAGCGAAGAAGAAGTCGGCTGCCGGCGAACAAGTCGTCCCGAAGCCGATCGCTCGGTGGGAATTCGAGTCCGACCTGCAAGACGTCGTCGGTGCAGCACACGGCGAAGCTCGCGGTGGTGCGAAGATTGAAGGCGGAGCACTCGTCATCAATCAACAAGCTCACGTCATCACCGCTCCGCTGAAGCAGACGCTCAAAGCGAAAACGCTCGAAGCGTGGGTGCAACTCGACAATCTCGACCAGCGCGGCGGCGGCGTGATGACGATTCAAACACCTGACGGAGTCATCTTCGACGCGATCGTGTTCGGTGAACAAAGCCCGCGTCAGTGGATGGCCGGCAGTAACGGCTTCGCGCGAACGCAATCGTTCAACGCACCGCAGGATCAAGACGCTGCCGGTCGAGCGGTGCATCTCGCGATCGCTTATCACGACGACGGCCTCATCGTCGGTTATCGAGATGGTCAGCCTTACGGCAAGCCCTACAAGAGCAACGGCCCGGTCGAGTTC
>JAYUFI010000540.1:0-13066 GCA_043738805.1 Planctomycetaceae bacterium
GTCATCAATATCGTACCCGGGTATGGAGAGACCGCCGGAGCGGCGCTCGTCAAGCACCCCGGGGTGGACAAGATCGCCTTCACCGGCGAGCACAGGACGGCGCAGATCATCATGGCCGACGCGGCCCAGACGCTGAAGCGCCTCACGTTCGAGCTGGGCGGAAAGAGCCCCAACGTGATCTTCGCCGACGCCGACCTCGACGCGGCGGTCGCCGGGGCCGAGTTTGGTTTGTTCTTCAATCAAGGCCAGTGCTGCTGCGCCGGCTCGCGGCTGTTCGTCGAGCAATCAGTCCACGACAAGTTTGTCGACAAGATGCTCACCAGTGCGAAGGCCAGACGGCTCGGCGACCCGTTCGATCCGAACACGACGCAAGGCCCGCAGGTCGATTCGGACCAGTTCAACAAAATCATGTCGTACATCGACAAGGGCAAATCGGAAGGCGCGAAGTGCCTGACCGGCGGCAGCCGATTCGGCAACAAGGGTTACTTCATCGAACCGACCATCTTCACCGGCGTGACCGACGAGATGGCGATCGCGAAGGACGAAATCTTCGGCCCAGTGATGAGCATCCTGCCGTTCAAAGGCATGGACGAGATCATCCAGCGTGCGAACAACACGCAGTACGGCCTCGCCGCCGCCGTATGGACGAAGGACGTTCAAAAAGCCCACCACTTCGCCGCCAGCGTCCGCGCCGGCACGGTGTGGGTGAACTGCTACGACGTCTTCGACGCCGCTGCCCCCTTCGGCGGCTTCAAAATGAGCGGCATGGGCCGAGAGCTCGGTGCTGCCGCGCTCGCCAACTACACCGAGTCGAAAACGGTGACGATGAGTTTGAGATAAGGTTGCTTGAGCAACTCGAAATTCTCGCCGACCTGCGCCGCGCCGATGCGGAAATCGACGCCGGTGGTTTCGTGGCTCATGAGGAGGCCCAGCAAGAGATCGCGACGTAGTTTTCCAAGGAGAGTTCTCCGCTGCTCGCGTTGATTCTTGTGGTTGGTGGGAAAACATGTGGGATCGCTTCACGTGCGAATGGAAGTTCAACGGCATCACTGATCGACATTTGCAGCAAGTCGTTTTCACAGCAATGGCCAATGGCCAGTTTCAGATAACGTCGCAAGAGCAACAATGGAGAAACTCTCCACGAGATTTCAACCAAAGTAAAAGGTCGTGAGCGCCTTTCGAACTGTTGCACGAGCGACAGACCCAGACGATGTTGTCTCTGGAATCAGCACCTCCGCACTTTATGTGCGAACAGATGGTCGAGCGAAAGTCTCGTGCGAGTGCCGCAGTAGCAACAGGATTGCGGGAGGATAAATTTCAACCGTTCGTCTTCGATCAACGATCCCGTGTTCATAGTGCCGTCATTCAAGCCAGCGTACATCCTGGCCCGAATCATGATAGGAGCGATTGATTTGATGAGTCGAAGTCGCAAGCTCAGGCCAAAATGGTCGCTGAGATGCTGACCGTCTTCGGAAGTGCCATTGAAGGTCTGCAATTCACTCGCAGCGAGCTGCCGGGACAGAGCCACATGGTCGATACTCGGTTCATTGACGCCTGGTAAGACACCGGCTGTTGCAGCAATAAAGCGATCCGCGAACGCTGCTTGTAGCTGATCAAACACCAGTAGTGGTTGTGAAATGCGCGGGACACGCTGGTTAAAGTCAGCGAAGATAATGATTGGTATCGAGTCGTCCAGTTGGCTCAACAACATTCCAAGTCGCGAGATGAAGTCGCTATGGTCTTGCCAAGGCTTTCGGTCGCGACGTCCCGTGCGGACATGCGCATCGCGCCACGGAATGCAAACTCCGACGACTCGAATCGGTCCAATCGGCGTCATCGTGCGGCCAACGACAAATCTGCCAGATGGAAGGTCTGGCGATCCGATGGAATCAATGTCACTCCACGGCTCGCGGCTCCAAAGCATCACTTTTCGTCGGTCGTCAGTTGTCTGATAGCCATGATCGGCTTCAGACAAAACCGAGTGTCCTGCGGGCGGTAGGAGGCCGACGTAGCCTTCGGTGACACAGAGGATGTCCGAACGAAGTTCGCCTAAGCTTTTGCTGACGGTGATGCCACGCCGTGTTCCTGCGCGACTCCATTCAACGTTCCAAACGCCCAGTTTGATTGAATCGCCAATCACCGGAGGCGAGCCTCCTATCGAAGAGCTAGCGATCGATCTCGCCCATTACGATATCGAGCGAACCGACGATCGCCGGGATATCGGCCAGCAAGAATCCTTCGCAGAGCGGTGCGGTGACGGAGAGGTTACAGAAGCACGAACTCTTGGCCCGAGCGCGGAACGGTTCGGCTTTGTCGTTCCCGACAATATAAAAACCCATCGCGCCGCGCGGGCATTCGGTTTCGAGGTACGCTTCGTCGACGGGGAGCTTGGCACTCATTTTGTAGGGGATGCGGTATTCGCCCTGGGCCTTCGGGTACTTCGCCATCGCTTGCCGCACGAGACGAATCGCCTGGACGACTTCCAACATGCGGACGTAGAAGCGGCACCAGTTGTCGCCAAGCACGACTTCGCGGGGAGCCTCTTTGAACGGGGCGGCAATAACGTTGAAGTCGTAGCCTGCATACATCTTGGTGTAGATCGGCTCGCCATCGCGGCGCAAGTCCCAGCTCATTCCGCTGCCGCGCAATACCGGGCCGGTGCAGCCGTGGCTGACCGCCAATTCTTTGGTCAGGATGCCGAGACCGGCGGTTCGCTTGATGAAGATTTGGTTACGAGTGAGCAGCGTGTGGTATTCCGAAATACGGTGTTCCAACCAATCCAGAAACATTTCGAGAGCCTGCAACCAAGTGACCTTCATGTTACGGTTGCGCTTCGTCAGCGCGGCGAGGCCGGGTGGGATCGGGATCATGTCGGGCAGGTCATGCGTGACGCCGCCAATCGTGATGTAGCTGTAAGTCAGACGCGCGCCGCAAACTTCCTCGAACAAATCGAGGATGATTTCTCGTTCGCGGAACGCATACAAAAACGGGCTGAAGGTGCCGAGGTCGAGGCCATACGCGCCCATGCCGACCAAGTGGCTCGCGATGCGGCCGAGCTCAGCGATCAGCACACGAATGGTGGCGGCCTTCTCTGGCACCTCCATGCCGATGAGCTTTTCGACGGCCAGTGCCATGCCGAGGTTCATGTTCATGCCGGCGAGATAATCCATGCGGTCGGTGTACGGCACCCACTGCGGCGGCGAGAGGTTCTCGCCGATCTTCTCGGCACAGCGATGCAGATAGCCGATGTGCGGCGTGATTTCGTGGATGATTTCGCCATCGGTTCGCAGCAACAACCGCAACACGCCGTGTGTGCTGGGATGCTGCGGACCCATGTTAACGAGCATTTCGTCGGTGCGAACGTCGAATTCAATGACGCGGGGATCTTCGAGAGTCAGACTCATGGAAACCTCGTAGGATGGGCATTCTTGCCCATCATTTTCGTAGCCCGGTTTTTCAAACCGGGAAGCAGAATTCGCCCGGTTTGGAAAACCGGGCGACATGATTTTCGTCTCCGCACTAGCTACCGGCCGCGGACGCCGTGGTATTCCAGCGGTTGTTCGTAATCTTTGCGGAGGCCGTGACCCTCCCAATCTTCGGGGCAGAGGATGCGGCGGAGATTCGGATGATCGAGAAAGTTGACTCCAACCAAGTCATAGCATTCGCGCTCGTGCCAATCGGCAATCGCCCAGACGCTGGCCACGGAGGGCACATCGGGAAGCGTCTTCGTCGCGTCATCTTTCCAACGCGGGACTTTGACCTTGAGTGTGATGCGATGTCGCAGCGAATAACTCGTCAGGTGATAGACAACTTCGACGTGCGGTTGGTGAGTGAACTTCGCCACCTTCTTCAGGTCCGGCTCGAAGTAATCAACACCGCACAGATCGTTGAGATGATCGAACTGCGTCCGTTCGTCGTGCTTGAGAAAGCGTGAGACATCGACGATCGCGTCCACAACCACTTCGATCCACGGGTCTTTGGCTGCGAAATTCGAGCCGGTGATTTTACTCTCGCCGAACTCTCCGACGAGCAACTTGTGAAGATCTTCAGCGGTCATGGTTTCAACTCGTAAGACGGACCCAGTAGTCCGTGGTCGCTAGCAAGAGCCGCCGCAATGACGGCATCTCCAGAAATTTGTTTTAGGCTTGTTGCTCAATGGGAACGGGCTTTTGGTAAGCACGCACCCAATCCAAATCGCCTCGCTTCCAAACGTAAGCGAAGCCAACCATCAGCACGGCGAAGAAAACCAGAATGTCGATCATGCTGGCAGTGCCAAGTTGCAAGGCGGTTTCGGCAGAGATCGCCTGCGAGACATCGAGCGTTCCCGGTGCGACATTCAACAGCTTCTCAGAAATTTGCGTGCGGGCTTCTGACGAGAGACGATTGTCGGCCAGTTGCATCGCTCCGCCGTACACCGACGCCCACGGAAAAAAGAAGGCGACTTCGACGTCAAACACAATGAAGAGCAACGCGACCGCGTAGTAACGCAAATCGAACTGGATGTAGCTGGAACCGATCGTTGGTTCGCCGCATTCGTAGATCGCGTCTTTTTCCGGAGTCGGCAAGCTCGGTCGCACGAGGCGGCCAATCGTCAACGGAGCCAGGATGATTCCAATCCCGGCCACGATGAAGAGCACAAGATGTCCCACAAGATCCGTCATAGCTGTCTGCTTCTTTTATAATCTGTTGGCTAGTTCTGCGAAGTTTTGGAAGTGGCGTATCGGGAAGGGGCTGACAACTCGGCAACCGATTGTCGTCCGGAAAAGCCGGATTTCAGATCGTGCCAGAAATCAACGGAAGGCTCACCGAGCTTCCAGCAGAGGCACGCTTCACGATCATCAACAAGTGTCGGAAAATCACACAGCCCGATGTTCGGGTCTTTGAGTTCAACGCCGAGTTCCGCCAACTCGTGAGCGAATCCGTTGAGCCGTTCGATGTCTGCCCGAATCTCGGCATCCATCTGCTCAAGTTCTTCAGTGTAAGGCGAAGCTTGTCGCTTGGTGCCGGTCGCATCTCGTTGCACGAGCGTTGTCAGACGCTCGCGGCGTTCTTGGACGTCGGCGAACAGTGTGACGATGTCATCAACGATCGCTCGCACTAACGGCAAACGCTGATTTGCTTCAGCGACGGAAAAGAATCGCTTTTCGTAGTGTCGCTCGACGGTCGCCGATTTCATCGCTTAGTGCTCGCTGGCTTCAAAGCCGAAGGGACTCGGTTCACCTTTGACCCAAACTGGCTCGTACAGAACTTTCGATTCCGCCACGGCAGTTGGGTTGATCGTTGCTTGGCCCCACGCCACAGGCAACGGCAGCTTCGCGTAATCGACGATGCAACCATCGCGGCTGTAGCAACTCAGATCGAAGTTCGATCCCATGAAGATGCAATCGACAGGACACGGCTCAACGCACAAAGCACAGAACATGCACTTCGTGTAATCCACCGCAAAACCATCAATGCGAAAGCCCTTGCCGACGGGACTCTTCACCTTCTCGATGTAGATGCAGTCCACCGGGCAAGCGACGGCGCACTTCTCGCAGCCGATGCAGGTCGTCAGGTCAAACCGATGGAAACCGCGATACCGCGCCTTCACCGGGACCGGAACCTCCGGGTACTCGAACACTTCCGCGAATGTTCGCCGGGGATAAGTTTTCAACATTGTCCAGATCGTCACGAACATCCCTTGCAGGACGGTCGAAACGGCGAACCACACATTTCGAAACCAAGCAACCATAACTTGTTCCGCAACGCCTCCAGCGAGGAGGGACAAAAAACTCAAACCACTGACCGATCATCGGCAATGGGGCCGGGATTATTAGGACTGACTCTCGGCAACTCAAGCCATCGCGAGAAGTCTCAAACAGACCCCGCTGCGAGCGTGCGAGTGAACTCGACAAACTTGGCCAACAACTCCGCAGCCGTCCCTTCCACAATCGCCTGATTCGCTCGATTCGCCGCGCTTCGAGGATCGATGTCGGCAGACGTCGCAAGCAGTGCGGCGGCGGCGTTGGCAACGATGATATCGCGAGCCGGTCCCGGATTGCCGTTGAAGACTTCTTTCAATCGGGCTGCACTTTCGGCTGACGAGGACACTTTCAATTGATCGACGTGACATTCTGGCAAGCCAAACGTGGCCGCGTTCCATGTCAGCCGATTCACGCGTTCGCCGATGACTTCAAACACGGTTGTCTCGCCCCACAGACTCACTTCGTCCAATTGATCGTTGCCACACACGACGAGAACTCGCGACCGACCGAGCTTGGCCGATGCGCGGGCCAACTTCTCTCCCGTCACAATGCGTGACGCTCCGAGCAACTGAAACTCAGCCTGCGCCGGATTCGTCAGCGGCCCGATCAGATTGAAGAGTGTCCGAAAACGGAGTGCCTTGCGAACGGGAACTGCGTGTCGCATCGCTCCGTGAAAAACCGGAGCGAAACAAAATCCGATGCCCACTTCATCAATGCAACTTCCGACTTGAGCAGGGGTCAGTTGCGTGTTGACTCCGAGTGCTTCTAGCACATCGGCGGAACCGGAACTGCTCGACACGCTGCGGTTGCCGTGCTTCGCGACGGGAATTCCGCACGCTGCGGCGACGATCGCTGTCGCCGTGCTGATGTTCAACGTTCGGAGTTCGTCGCCGCCGGTGCCGCAGGTATCGAGCAAACCTCGGCGTTGAGTCGGCACTCGTTCCGCTCGTTCGCTCATCGCTCGCGCCGCTCCGACGATCTCATCGACCGATTCCCCTTTGACTCGCAACGCAGTCAAGAACGCGGCGATCGAAATTTCGTCACATTGCCCGTCCATGATCGCTGCGACAGCCGCTCGGCAGGCGGACTCGGGAACGTCTTGTTTTTCGAGCAGCGGAATAATCGCCTGTTCGATGGCGGCGTGCATATTGAAGGCTCCAGAAGAATGTCGTGTTGAAGCAACGATTGGATCAGCCTCGACGAATCTTCGATCCCTTGAAGTGAATTTGGATGCGGTAGATGAACTTCGTTCGGGAGTGAATCTTGCCCGTCATCAGATCAACTCGCTCAGGGACTTCGTGGATGTGCTTATCGACGACGGCGTGGAAACCGCGTTCGGAAAAGATGTCGATCAGCATCGAGATCGCCACCGGGTCATCAAAGATCGCGTCTTCCGTATTCACGTGGGCTCGTCCGGACAAGGCGTGGCGAGTGATAATCGGAATGAATTTCGCTTTGATAAGTTCCACAATCCGCATGAGCAACTCGGCGTGTTCCAACTCATAGCTATCCAACCGCTTGACCAATTCTTGGCGAGCATGCAGCGTGATTTCATCAGCGAGCGGCAGCGTTCGCAGCCGCTCAAACGTGAGTGGATCGAGTTCCAGCGAGCTTTGATACTGCAGCTCTTTGAGGATGTTCTCTTCGACTTCCTCAATTGGCCCTTCAGCATTGATGAAGTGATAATGGAAAAGTTGCTTGAGCGAAGTCAACGCGGTCCAAGTCTGTTCTTTGAAGACTCGATACCGCCGGCGGACAGTCTCGTCCGACATGTCTGACGCACGTTGCTCGATTAGTCTGCCAACACCGGTTTCGGCCACTTTGCGATTGTGCTCGGCGATCTCTTGGCCACGGTTGAGTTGCCGAGCGATGCTGGTGTTTTCGCTGACGAACAACACCATCGCGTGGACAGTCGGACGGCGAAAATGAATCGCGTGCGGTGTGTTGGCAAACTCGTTGTGAAGCTGATTGATTTTTTCAACCAGCAGCTTGAGACATTCGACCTGCACTTGAGTTCGCGGGAACCCATCGAGCACCGCGCCATCGCGGAACTCCTCTTTGAGCAGTTCACGCAACAAGAGTCCGATGACTTCTTTGTCGCCGACCATGCCGCCGACCGCTTTGATTTTCTCCGCTTCCGGCGTCGTCAGTAAGTCGCTGATCACAATGGGACGGCACGTAAAGCCGCGAGCGGTCATGATGAACTTGGTATGCGTTCCTTTGCCCGATCCCGGAGCACCACCCAACAGGATGATCTCCTTCGGAAAACGCATGTTTTCGCGACCGACTTCTTCTTCGAGGTCATCCCACACAGGCTTGAAAATGACGCGGAAATCTTTGACTTCCAAATCGACGGAAGGCTGCGTTGCGGGTGGTGTGAGCGACATGTTGAGTTTGCGAGCCATGGAGTGAGTGAACGTCTCGATTGCATCCGTTACAACCGACGAGATGAGTCACGACCGGTGGATGCTAGGCTCTGTGTTACAAATCGAGTAGGTCAACGTTTCTCAAGTCAAGGTTTCCGAAATTGGTCGCAGAGTTGTTGTGGTGAAGGGGAATGTGCTGGGGTTATACCTCGTATGGACCCGCTCGCTAATCAACTTGGAAGATGAGAGTCTGGCGATGAACAACAACGACGAGACACCTGTCGGCAATCCGGTCAAGCCCGGTCAGAATCAACTCATTGATCGCTTCGTTCAATCGGAAGGAGGTTCGACCCCGGAGTCCGATCAAGCGATGACGCAGTGTGAGACTCCGCCGATGAAGTCTGCGGATTCCACGGATATCGGCTCGAAACAGTCGCCCGCGAAAGTCGAGACGCAGCCGGCCGCTAAAGCGGAGACTCATCGGAATACCGATGCACCGTCGCACGATGACGTCACGGCAGAGACTCAAATCGAAACGCCGTCGTCACGCACCACGAAGAACACGAATAGTCGTGTGGATGTCGTTGCTTCGCCGCGTGCTCACCGCGAAATCCCGCCGGTTCTTGGCGACTATGAACTGCTCGAAGAACTCGGCAAAGGAGGCATGGGCGTTGTCTTTCGAGCACGTCAGCGGAGCATGAATCGCATTGTCGCGTTGAAGGTGATTCGGCCCGACCGACTCGCGAATATGGCCGCCTCATCTCGGCAGCGAGCGATCGAGCGGTTTCGAATTGAAGCGGCGGCGGCGGCGCGGATCAGTCATGACAATCTCGTCGCGGTCTATGAGGTCGGTTGCGATGCGGGCTGTCATTACTTGTCGATGCGGTACGTCGAGGGTCCGAGTCTTTCGGAGTTAGTCCGCAAAAATCCAGCAGACAATCGGCAAGCGGCGAACTGGATCGAACCGATCTGTCGAGCGGTTCATGCCGTGCATCGCCAGCAAGTTTTGCATCGTGACTTGAAGCCGCAGAACATTTTATTGGACAACGCGACAGGCCGCACGCTGTTGACCGACTTCGGTCTGGCGAAGCTCGCGGAAGACGAAGACGGCATGACGCAAACCGGCGAGACAATGGGGACGCCGGCGTACATGTCGCCCGAACAATTTCGAGACGCGGCTCACGTCACCGTAGCAGCGGATGTCTATTCACTCGGAGCGACGTTGTACTGCTTGCTATCCGGACGCCCGCCGTTTCAAGCATCGAGCGGGATGCAGACGATGCAGCAAGTGCTCGAAGTCGATGCGTTGTCGCTGCGGCAATTGAACCCAGCGGTCGATCGGGATCTCGAAACGATCTGCATGAAGTGTTTGGAGAAAGAACCGTTGCGACGGTACGCGTCGGCGGAATTGCTGGCTGATGAATTGAAGCGGTATCTCGACGGCCGCCCGATCCTCTCGCGACCGCTCAACGTTCTGGAACGAGTATTGCGTTGGAGCCGACGCAATCCGCTGCCGGCCGCACTCATCGGCGTGACTTTCGTCGCGATCGTCGTGGCGATGGCCGCTTTGGGTGTCAGCAACGTGCGGACAGAAGCGGCTCGCAAGAAATCGGAAGAGAGTTTTCAAGAAGCGATGTCGGCGGTGAATGACTTCTTCACGCGCGTCAGCGAAGAACGGTTGCTGAATGAACCCGGCTTGCAAGAAGTCCGTCACGATCTGCTGAAGAAGGCTCGCGACTACTACGAAAAGTTTTTGAAGCAACGCGGCGATGACCCGTCGTTGAAGAGCGAACTGGCCGCGACGCAGTTTCGGATGGGGCTGATCCTCGAAGAATTGGGAACTCCTGAAGCGGCGCTCGATTGGTTTGTGAAAGCTCGTGAGACGCAGAAGTCTCAAGCCGCCGCACAACCGGATTCACTCGAACAAACACGAACATTGAGCAACACGATCAATGCAATGGGGCGAGCTTCCGCAAAGCTCGGTCGCTTGGACGATGCAGCAGAGCACTTCCGCGAAGCCGAACGCCTGCGTGAAGGCTTAATTGCTCAAACGAAGAACGCCGACGACAAGTTTGAGCTGATCCGTCTACACGCAAATTGCGGCATGAATCTCGGAGTCATTGAACGTCAGAGACAAAATCTGGATGAGGCGAAACTGCGTTACGAAGTGGCTCAAACTCAACGTGAGAAGGCTCTGCCGCAGAAGCCGAAAGACCGAGCGATGCGGCGCGACTTAGCGAAAGGGTTTCACAATCTGGCCAACTTGGCGATTGATCGCGGCGACGCAGACGCGGTGCGTGACAACATCGGCAAGGCGATTGAACTCTTGGAAAAACTGGTGCAAGAGAACGCTCGCGATCTCGATGACCAATATCTGTTGAGCCTCTGTTATCGCCTGCGCGGCGATCAGTTTGCCGACTTGATTGCCAGCGATCAGCAAGCGTTTCCGGCTGCACAGGAAGATTACTCGCAAGCGTTGCGGGGCGTGCAAAGGCTCAGCGATCTGAACCCGTCCGTGCAAAAATATCTGCGAGAATTGGTCGGTCTGCTCGTCAATTTGGGACAGCTTGATGCTCAACGTGAACGCCGTGAAGAGGCGATCGCTCACTTCCGAAAAGCTCAAGCGATCCTACAAACGCTGGCGCAGCAGTCTGGACCAGAGGCCGATCCCGCCACAGACGCTCTGCGAAAAACCGTCGCAGCCGCGCTGCAACATTTTGGTGCCGCTCCGTAGCCACAAACTTCCAGCTTGTGAGCTTCTCCTGCTCACCGATGTCGTTCACCGTTCGACGTCCCTTGAGTCGCTGGCAAGTGAGTCGCTGGCAAGCTGGAAGCTCGCCGCTACGGTGAAACGGTGATACGTACCAAATTCCTGTCTTGCCTAACCGGAACACAATCAAGTACCAGCCGCTTGAGTCTGCCGTGAATCAGCAAATCTCCCCATGCGATCCGAATGCGGTCGTCGCTTTCGGTCGATAATTTCAGAAACGACTTCAGCCGAAACTTTCGCACGAAGTCAGATTTTTCTCGTTCGCTCAAAGGCCATGTTGATGTCGCGGATGATTGCACTGCTGTTGGCCGGCATCACGGTGACATTCACAACCACGTCATGGGCGGGCGACGCTCGGCAGCAATCGCCGGTTCGTGTCAACGAACGCAAAGCGGCGACTGATGTCGCGCAATCAGACGCCGCTCGATTGAACGAAGATGACTTCGTTTCTTTGCTGCAAGAATCGGCAAAGCCTGACTCGGAAAAGCCACCGGCCGCGAAGCCGGAGAAAACGGACAAGCAATCGCCCAAAGAACCGACCAAACGACCAACGACTCCAGAGAAAGCCGTTCTGCCGAAAACCAATCCAGCACTGCAACCAACTCCACTGCCCGTTCCGGCAAATCCTCCGCCGCCGGTCGCCGAGCAGCTTCAACCGTTCAATAACAACCCGCAGTTCGCGGCCAATAACCAGCGTTACATCGGCCGACTCGCACGCACGCCGGATATGTTCGGCGATTCTTTCATTCCGACGACCGCCCAAATCGACACTCTGGATGGGAGAGGAACGAAGGTTGATTTGCCCGTCGCGGGAGGAAGTCGGCGATTCAAAAACGAATATGCTCGCGCGTTGCCGACCGATCGTGTCTTCGGCTTCTATCACTACTTTGACAACGCCTTGCAGACCCAAGGTTCTGGGCCGGGAAGTTCGGCCAGCAAATCGGTCAACCGGTTTACGCTCGGCATCGAAAAGACGTTCTTCGATGGCAACGATTCCATTGAAATCCGCATGCCGTTCACGAGCCAAGTGAGTCTCGCCACGCCGGGCTTGGCCTACAACGCCGACGGAATCGGAGACTTGGTCATCGGTCTCAAACACTTGTTGTACCTCGACACCGATCAGGCATTAGCCCTCGGCCTCGCCGTCAGCGCACCGACTGGGAGCAATCTTCGCGTGCTGCGATTCAATGGCGCGTTGGCTCCGACCACGATTGATCTGAGCAACAATGCCGTACATCTCGTGCCGTATTTGGCCTACCAAGCGACTCCCGATGAGTCCTGGTTTTTCAACGGATATTTGCAAGTCGATACGCCGACGAACGGGAACTCCGTGCGAGTTGTCGATAGCGGCAAGACTCAAACGTTGAGCGTCACCGATCAAACGTTGCTGTATCTCGATGCCTCGGTCGGCTACTGGTGGTGGCGCGACGATGAAGCCGAGTTTCTGAACGGCTTGGCCAGCATCTTTGAAGTCCACTACACGACCGCTCTGAACAATGCGACATCGGTATCGAGTGCCAATCGAGTCGTCTCGTTCGGTAATTCGGCGAACCGCTTTGATGTCGTGAACGTGACGCTGGGCGTGAATGCCTCACTCGCTCGCAACACACAACTGCGAGCCGCCTGCGTCCTACCGCTGCGCGATGGCACGAACCGCTTCTTCGACAGTGAGTTCACCGTTGGCCTGATCTATCGACGCTGAGCCAGACCCATTTAGCAGCAACGCCATCGACTCACTTGAGGCCAACTCTTCGGCTCAAGAAAAGTTTTCAAACTCTGTCGATCGACGGGCACTTCTTGCCGATTGGTGTTGACCCGTTTTGGATTCTGTGCCAAAACCGCCATCCAAGTCACACCTCACATCGAACTGCGTCAGCCAGATTTTTCGACGGTCACGCTTCGATCCCACTTCTTCCCCCTTCCCACAGGTCTTGCCGTGAACACTTCGCTGGTTTGCCTTGTGCTCGCGTTGTCGAGTTCGTGGTCCACTCCTTCCGCCGAACAACCGGATCGTTTCGGGCCGACGCCTGAAATTTTTTCGTGGGCGGAACCTTATGGACTGTTCGATGAGGTCTTGGATCACTTGCCCAACATGGCCTATCGCGACGGCAATAGGACCATGCAGCCTCTTGGGCGAGCACGCAGAGACGCACCCGCTCTGAGCTTATTGAAAGCTCAACGAGACT
>JAYUFI010000541.1:0-4925 GCA_043738805.1 Planctomycetaceae bacterium
GAAACGCCGGGCAACATTTGAAAGCCCGCCGCACCGAGCGCTTGATGAGCCGGTCCAGTATTCACCGAGCCGCCCAATTGACCAATCCGAATTTCTCCCTTGGCCGCATCAACCTCGATGTCATTCGGATCGGCCCAGCCCACATTCCGCAACGCCTGCCGAGCCGCTGCCACCGCGTCTCCTGGTCCACCAA
Source organism: Planctomycetaceae bacterium (assembly GCA_043738805.1). Taxonomy (GTDB): domain Bacteria; phylum Planctomycetota; class Planctomycetia; order Planctomycetales; family Planctomycetaceae; genus SXKJ01. Next base: position 194 of record JAYUFI010000541.1, read on the forward strand.
ACGATTGAAACCGAAACGTGACCACCCGCCCGCTGGGTTGGGCAACGGCATTCGAGTTCTGTGGCAAACTCGTGAATGGAACCTGCGGCAAAGCGGGAACCGGAGTGACCCCTGAGTTCGGTCTTGGCGTTGATGTGCCCTGGGCCACCGCAGCCACAGGATTTGACCCACTCATACCCGCCAATTGTTTCAACCACGGAATCGCCCGCGGAATCCCTTGCTGAATCATCGAGTCGTAATGATTGCCAGTCGGGACTTCGACGTACTCCACCATTTTTCCATGTGACTTCAGGCGTTTATCGAAACCTAGTGATTCACCATAGGAAATGTTACTGTCATCCATGGCATGAAAAAGAAAGACAGGGCAGTTGATTTCATTCGCATGAACCGCTGGAGAACTTCGTAGGACGAATTCGTCAATACCTGGAAATGCACGCTTGGCTGCTCGGTTGGTAAGAACAGGTTCTAATCGTTGTCTAACTTGGTTGACTGCGGCGTAGGCGACACACCCTTTCAAACGGGGTTCGTAAGCGGCTGCCAACAATGCCAACGTTCCCGCTGAGCTATGTCCCGCAATAAATATTCGCTGAGGATCAACTTGCGGAACTTTGCGAATGAGAAACTCAACGCCATTCCGAACGTTGACCATACCTGCTCCCGCAGCCCGAAATTCCTGGTAGGCACTAATCAGTTGCTGATTGCTCGCAGATTGCAAATCAGGAACGGCTCCATCAAGGGAAATTCCCAACACGGCAAAGCCCGCTTCGGCATACGGCCGGGTTTCCTTGTCATACTCCAGAGTTGGCACCCCAGCTCCAACCAGTAGATTGCTTCCGGCGGATGCGACGATCACACATGGAAGCGTTCGTGGCGGGTGCCTTCCAGAAGGCTCGTAGTAGGAAAACTGCATCCGAGTGCCTGGCTCGGTTCCGGGAATGGTCGCCGACTGACCATACATGAGATTTCCCGGAATCGAACGTAGGGGACTGAGTGATGCGAACTCCGGAATACGAATCGACGCTATCGGAAATAATGCTTCTGCTGCGAACCGAAGCTGCTGGGCGGTTGGTGCTACGGGGTTCCCGTTGGGAGCGATATTTCCCTGACCGTTATTGAGTTGCGGCAACGGACCACCTCGCTGTGCAACTCCTGCGGCTCCAGCCACACCAAATATTGCTGCGAGTGGGCCAGCGATCATCAAGAAGATACCAGCGAATGCACAATGCACAGGGCCGCGAAACTCAGCCCAATGCTCGATGATCAACATGATGCTGAAGAGGAAGCACACCATATTGATTGCGAGGCCAATCCCAGGGTGGCCTGCTGCCACGAGGCCCATGTTAGCCAGACCCGACAAGATAAATACGATCCCCCAACCAGCACTCACTCGAAACGTCGCAACGACCATCCAAAGGCTTGAGACGATCATGAGAGCGACGCCTCCAAACGCAACGATAACCACGACCGGCTGTAAAGCCGCTGGAGCCAAGAGAGTTGTGATGCACGCACCGAGGCAGCCAATCATTAGCAGGAAAAATGGCGAGATTTTGAATTTCATCCCACCGACGAGTGATCCGACCAAGTTGGTAAGGCCAGAAAATCCTTGCCCCGATTTTTTCTTGCTGCGTTTCTTAACTGGCGAACGGCTACGAGCTGCCGACTCATATTCATCTGGCTCATCAAACTCATCGTCGAAAATTTCAAGGTCACTGAAATCATCCTGGACGAGATCGTCGTCGTCACGTTTCTTCGACACGAGCTTCGGTTTGGTGGGGGGGGGCTGCTTTGCCGAGGTGTGTGCAGATGACGTCGATTTTGCGGACGTTGGCTTAACCTGTGTCGGTTCGTGGCCAGCATCTTTCTCGCTCTTCGACGAAGTCGCACGGGCATCTGCCGCTGAAGCGGACGACGGCTTCGCAGGAGCGGACTTCGTTGGCGCTGGTCGAGACGGTTCGACATCGTTGTTGGTAGCCGTCCGCAGAAGTGGGACGGAGATATTTTCACCGCACGCTTTGCAGCGGACTCGCTTCCCTGCCAGGTCGTCGCGAAGTCCGTACTCTTTCAAACACGCAGGGCACTGCACCGGGATTGTCATTGGGAGTTCTCCATCACGCCGATATGGTGGGCTTGAAGCGGCGAGTCACTCTACTGACCATCATGGAAATTCCAATAGTCAGGCACGATGTGTTCAACTTAAAACGGCGTCATCAATTCGAGCGTGCGACCGTCGCGTGAACTCGCCTGACATGTGCGGCCACGGCGTCGCGGACGAGTTCATTGCCGGCGCGATCGACGTGAATGACATCGCGTGGAAGGAAGCGGGCGACGCCCCATTGTCCGGTGTCTTCAAAGAGCGGGACGAGGTCGATGCACGGCGTGTTGGTTGCTTGAGCCACTTGACGCATCGCCGCTTGATAGGGCAGACGCCACGTCGGTTGATTCAAAAGTTGGCGTTGATCGGGCCAGACGATCAAGACCACTTCGCTCTCGCGTTGGTGACAGAGTTCAATCATCGCGCGCAGGTTGTCGGCGAAGTCGTCGAGACTGACTCGCGGGGTCCAGCTCATGTTGGGATCGAAATAATTCTGAGTCGCTTGTTCGGCCCAACGGGATTCGTGGTTGGTCGTTTGTTGTTGAGCTGACGGAAGCCGACACGACTGCAGCCACGACAACGCTCGACTGTGATTCAGCCACTTGGTCGCGAACGACGACGAGACACTCGCATGATCTTTGTCCGCGAGGCCATCCCAGCGCCAGCCGTCGTTGTTGCCAAACGTGATGACGGTGAGATGTGGTCGCCATTTCTGGAGGTCAGCGAGCAGACGTTTTCGTCCTTGATAGCTCGTTTGGCCGGGGATGCCCGCGTTGAGCACTTCGGTCGCGAGAGGTTGTTTCAAAACGGAATTACTAACCCGACGCGTGAGCGAGGGCATCGGAAAATCCCGCGTGGAATCGCCCTCGCTGACGCTTCGGGTTAGTTCTGAAGCCGCATTTAATGTCGAGCTTGTGACCGCTTCCTGATCCAACAATGTCTGCAACTGATTCGGCCACGCCTCCGCGAAATCGACGCCGAACGCGAACGTCGTGCTGTCGCCAAAGCACAGCACCCGCAACTTGTCCTGAGTCTCCGCGACAGAAACCTCGCGGCTGCGCATGCCGTGGCTGTTGGACATCATTCCGCCCCACCAGTTGCCGCGCTCGATTGGCGCGACGACGTTGGGCTTCAATCGCCAGAAGCAATCGGGGTCCGGCTGAAAAAAACTCTCTCCCGGTTCGTTGCCGAGGAACACGACAATCTGCTCGATTTGCTCGAACCGCTTGGCGATCACCGCATCGCTCACGAGCCAACGCGCGGCCAGTTCCGCCAGTGTCAGCAGCAGGAACAGCGGCAGCATGGCAAACACGCAACGTTTGCCAACAGTGAGTCGCCGTTGAACGGTCTTTGTGGTCGTAGCCTCCATGCCCAACTCCTTGAGGTGTCAGTCTAGCGCCAGCCGTGTTGCACTCCAACGGCAGTTCCGAACGACGACTCGTTCTCGATCAACCGTACCGCGACCGTTAGGGAGCGGCCCCGCATTGACCACTCACAACCGGCCGCTCCCTGACGGTCGCGGTACGGCTTCGTGGTCTCCATAATGCCGTACCGTGAGTGGCGAGCGACCGCTCGCGAATCATCATTCCGAAAGGGCAATCGCATGTGTCGTGATTTTCTCAACCGAACAGGTCTGGTCTTGATCGCGACCGCCATCGCGACAACTTGGGCAGGGCAGGGGGCCACTCCTGCGCACGCTCAAGAAAAGAGTGCTTCAGAAAAGAAGAAGGAATTGATCCCCCACGCGCAGGACAAACCGCCCAATGAGCCGCGCGATCCGCAGACTGCCGCCAAGATGATGACCGTGCCCGAAGGATTCTCGGTCGAGGTCGTCGCCGCCGAACCGGACATCGTCAATCCAGTGGCGATGGCCATTGATGAGAAGGGCCGCTTCTGGATCACTGAGTCGCTCGAATACCCGCGTCGCGAACCGGGTGTCGGCAAGGATCGCGTCAAGATCCTCGAAGACACGGACGGCGATGGGAAGTGCGACAAGTTCACAGTGTTTCTTGACGGACTCAACATCCCCAGCGGTATCGCGGTCGGGCATGGCGGAGTGTGGATCGTAAACTCGCCGGACATCTTGTTCGTGCCCGACGCCGATCGAGACGGCGTCCCCGACGGCCCGCCGCAGGTCGTCGTCACCGGCTTCGGCCGCACCGACACTCACGAGCTACCGAACTCGCTGACCTGGGGACCGGACGGCTGGCTGTACGGCCTCAACGGCGTCTTCAATTACAGCAAGGTGACCTACCCGCCCGATTCGCCGTGGTTGAAATCCGTGGCCGACGCGTCTCGCGTCGATCAGAAAGATGGAGACAAAGACACTCGGACGCGAGACGCGTCCGCCACGCCGCGCACCGAATTCACCTTCACCTGCGCGATGTTCCGCATTCATCCGCGCACGCGTGAGTTCCAAATCTTCGCCGAGGGGACCAGCAATCCGTGGGGGATCGCGTTCAATGATGAGGGCGAAGCCTTCATCAGCGCGTGCGTGATCGATCATTTGTGGCACATCGTCGAGACCGGCTACTACCACCGGCAGGGAGGTCCGTATCCGCCGTTCACATGGAAGATCGACAGCATCGTCAAGCACAAGCATCAGAAGGCGGCCTACTGCGGCATCCACTACTTCGACAG
>JAYUFI010000542.1:0-13052 GCA_043738805.1 Planctomycetaceae bacterium
GCAAAGCGTTTGATCGCTTCGGCAAACAATTCCCCGATGACACGCTGGCCGCCGACGCTCTCTTTTGGGCCGGTGAATCCTTCCGTACCGGTGGATCAACTTCCGAAGCCTTCCGCCGCTACAACAACTGCCGCTGGAATCATCCCTCCAGCGAGGCCGCAAAATACTCACGAGGCCGCCTCGCCTTGCCAGAGATGCTGCAACAGTTTGAATCGGAGGCGAACGCGATTGAGAATCAGTGATCTCGTTAGTCCTTCAAGAGTTCTGAGATGTCCTGAGTTCATCTGATAAAGCGCTTGTGTGGCTTTACGGCGAGATCAAGACGCCGCCACCTTGATGATCGATGACGTTGAGTATTGGCATTCGAGACCGCCTGAAGAGCGGATCGCAGCACTCGAAGAAATTCGTTCGCAATATCACCGGTGGATGGGAAATGCTGAGCAACGACTTCAAAGAGTTTTTTCAATCGTTAAACGATAGCGGCGTTCGATACTTACTCAAACTGAGCGTTTTTAGGGAAGGAAATTTCACCGCCAAGGTGCAAAGAACGCGAAGAGCCACAAAAAAATCAGGAAGATGACCGTTTTCAAAGTCGCCTTGCATTACGGCTATTAAGAACTGACTTTGGAGTGTTCCTTCGCGTACTTGGTGGTGAAGACTGCTCAGTTTGAGTAGTTAAGGTCGCACGCGAGCCGCGTGTACCAAATGAATGACGGAGATATCCTCTGTCGCGTTCCGATGCAGTCTTGTTGCGGCGTTTGTTTTGCCAATGAGGTTCGCTCAGATGATTGTCTCTCGCTTCTGTTTGATAACGTTGTTTGTCATGAACGTTCTGGCCGCTGGCGTGACGCGCGCAGAACAGCCGGTCGCGTCGGCAACCGCATCGAGTGTTGATTTCAACCTGGACGTGCAGCCGATCTTCACTCGGTTTGGGTGCAATGCCGGGGCGTGTCACGGGAAGCAGCGGGGGCAGAACGGGTTTCAGTTGTCGCTGTTGGGGTTCGATGCGGACTTCGATTTCGATGCGCTGACGAAGGAGTCGCGCGGGCGGCGGACGTCGCTGACGAATCCGGCTCAAAGTCTGTTGTTGCTCAAGCCGATCGGGGCGAGTCCGCATGGGGGCGGAAAGCGGATTGAGCCGGGTTCGCCGGAGTTCGTGACGTTGCAACGCTGGGTGGCCGAAGGGATGCCGCGAGCGGTGGTCGGGGCTCCGAAGTTGGAACGAGTCACCGTTGAGCCGGCTGAGGCGATCATCCCGAACAACGGCAAGCTGCCGCTGAAGGTGACGGCGCATTACTCGAACGGCACGACGCGCGATGTGACCCGCATGGCGCAGTTTCAATCGAACGAAGCGGCGATTGCGAGCGTTGATCCGAACGGCGTCATCTCGTCGAGCACGATCACCGGCGAGTCGGCGGTGATGGCTCGTTACATGAACGTGATCGCGGTCTGCACGATCTCGGTCCCGTTGCCGAACGAGGTTCCGGCTGACGTCTACGACAAGCTGCCGCGCAAGAACTTCGTCGATGATCTGGTGTGGAAGAAGCTCGCGCGGCTGCGGATCACGCCGTCCGAGCCTGCCGCCGATCAGACTTTCTTGCGGCGAGTTTACATCGACATCATCGGCCGCTCACCGACAGTCGCCGAGGCCAAGAAGTTTCTCGATGACGCGGGGACGGGCGGCTCGCCTGTCCCGCAAGCGGCGAATCCGCTATCGACGACAGGCGAGCCGCCTGTCGCTACGAATAAGCGGGAAGCGCTGGTCAACGAACTCTTGGAGAACCCGGAGTACGCCGAGCATTGGGCCAACAAGTGGGCCGATCTGCTCCGACCGAATCCGTATCACGTCGGCATCAAGTCGGTGCTGAATTACGACGCTTGGATTCGCGACTCCTTCCACAAGAATAAACCGTATGACCAATTCGTCCGCGAGTTGGTCTCCGCGAAAGGGAGCACTTGGCGCAACGGCAACACGAACATGTTCCGCGACCGTCGGCAACCGGAGGAACTGACCACGATCGTCAGCCAACTGTTCCTGGGCATTCGGCTGGAATGTGCGAAGTGCCACCATCATCCGTTCGAGAAATGGGCTCAAGAAGATTTCTATTCGTTCGCCGCGTACTTCAGCCGCATCGGCCGCAAGGGGACCGGCATCTCGGCTCCGATTTCGGGATCGGAAGAGTACATCTTCACGGCGAAGAGCGGCCAAGTCGTGCATCCGCAAACGAACGTTGTGCTGCCGCCTCGACCACTCTTCGGCGAGGCACCGGCAATCGGCCCGGATCAAGATCCGCGCGATGCACTCGCCGCGTGGATCACGTCGCCGAACAATCCGTACTTCGCTCAAGTGGCGGTCAATCGAGTGTGGTCCGATCTGATGGAACGCGGCCTCGTCGAGCCGGTCGATGATCTGCGCGCGACAAACCCGCCGAGCAACGGCCCGCTGTTGGAAGCTCTTGCCGCCGACTTCCGCGATCAAGGTTTCGATTTCAAGAAGCTGATCCGCCGTATCACGACGTCGCACGTTTACGGATTGAGTTCGATTCCCAACGATCGCAACGCGGTCGATACGCGGAACTATTCGCGGCATTACCGTCAGCGTTTGCGAGCGGAAGTGCTGCTCGATTCGGTCTCGCAGATCACCGGCACTCCCGACACGTTCGCCGCCGCCGCTCCCGGTACGATGGCGAAAGAACTCTGGACCGTGCGCATCGAATCGCTGTTCCTCGACGCCTTCGGTCGCCCCGATCCGAATCAAGATCCGCCGTGCGAACGCTCGTCCGAGCCGACTGTCGTCCAAGTCTTGCACCTGATGAACTCAGAGAACCTGTTCTCGAAGGTCACGACCGACACGAGCCGCGCCGCTCAACTCGCGAAGACCGAAATGCCTCCGAAAGACATCATCGAAGAGTTGTATCTCTCGGTCTATTCGCGTCGCCCGACTGCTGCGGAACTGACCGCGACATTGCCGCTTTTTGAGAAAGAAGGAGCGAACCGCCGCCAAGCCGCGGAAGACTTGATGTGGGCTCTGATGAACACGCCGGAGTTCGTGTTCAAGGACTGAACGGGCGAGATTTCACTGGTTGATGGTGGCACCTGCGTGCCCCAAAAACGCTGACGAAACGGCTAATCCACTTGTATCGCGAATGGCTTGTCGCGACTCCCTTCGCTGGCGCGTCAGGCTTCAATGGCACACGCTGCCAGGGGATCTTCGCGCGGAGTAAATCATCCAGGCGAGCGCGTGCGGCTGATTTACTCCGCGCGAAATCGATCGGGAGGTCAATAAGAAGCATCGCCTTCACTGCCGCGTCTCAACCAGCGTTTCGACCAAACATCGTAACGCAGCTTCGTCATGCGCCGCTGAAAGCGAAATTCGTAATCGCGAGGTTCCCTGCGGAACGGTCGGCGGTCGAATCGCGGCGACAAGACAACCTCGTTCTTCGAGCGTTCGTTGAGCGGCCATCGCGGCGTCAGGTTCGCCGACTAAGATCGGAATGATCGGCCCGGTTGAATTCACCAAAACCTGGATGCCGTGCTGAGCCAACTCACGCCGCACGAACTCGCAGTTGTTCCAGAGTTGCGTTCGTAATCGCGGTTCACGTTCGATGATCTCGATGGCCGCAGTCGCAGCCGCACAGATTGCCGGAGGCAGCGCGGTCGAGAAAATTTGTGGCCGAGCTTTATTCCACAGCCAATCAATCAACGTCTGCGATCCGGCCACAAATCCGCCCAGTGTCCCGACCGATTTGCTCAGCGTTCCAATTCGCACGGCGATGCGATGCTCGACGCTCAATGCTTCGCACGCACCGCGACCATGCTCGCCAAACACACCTGTGCCGTGAGCCTCATCGACCAGCACATCGGCCTCGAATCGTTCCGCGAGATTGCACAACTCATGCAACGGAGCGACATCACCATCCATACTGAAAATTCCGTCAGTCACGATCAATCGGCGACGATAACCAGAGGATTTCGCGAGTTCTCGTTCCAGCGTCAGCAGTGTCGTGTCTGTTGATGAGCCGGTTTGATGTTCTGAGTCGTCGTCGGTGACGTGTCGAAACACGCGCAGCTTCGCACCGCTCAACCGACAGCCGTCGATCAAGCTGGCATGATTCAAGCGATCGCAAAAGACGATGTCTGACTCATCAACCAACGCGGCAATCGTACCGACGTTCGCTGCGTAGCCAGTTGGGAACAGAATCGCGGCCTCTTGACCTTCAAAGCGTGCGAGAGTTTTTTCCAGTTGTTCGTGCCACTGAGTCCGGCCTGTGACGAGCGCACTGGCTCGCGAGCCAACTCCCGCTTCCGACATCACACGGTTCGCGGCTTCAGCGAGACGCGGATCAGCCGCGAGTCCGAGGTAGTCGTTGCTGGCGAAGTTCCACAGCCGCCGCCCATCGATCTCACACGCTCCGCCGAATAACGGCTGAACGACTCGTCGAGTTCGTCGCAGTCCCGCGACTGCATGAGCCGCGAGTTCCGCAGACATCCAAGAAAGCGACGTTCGATGTACCACCGCAAGCCTCAGTCAAGCCGTTGAATACGCCCCACAGAGCTTGGGGGCTGTCGAAAAACGTTGTGGCTCGACGCTCCGCATCGAGAGTTCCAGTCATTTGACGGGAGTTTTTACCTTGGTACTCACGACGCGGAGCGTCATGCCACACTTTTCCGACAGTCCCTTGCCTCGGTGGTTCCAGACTTTTGCGCTACGCAACTCCCAACAGCCGTAGTGCGGAAGCTCGAATTCACCGAGACAAGCTCAGTGGGATCGCTGAGATTTCGGCTAACCCTCACTCATCCGTCGCAAGAGGTCGGGCAACGTCGCTGAAAATTGGCTGCGTGGCAGCACTTCCGCACCAGCGTTGTGGGCCGCTTCCAATTGCTCAACATTCACGTGCGAGCCGAACGCAACGATTGGTACGCGTGCTGATGTCGGCATCACCGCCAGCAGTTCGGCGACAGAAGTTCGCAGTGCGGCGAGATCGAGCAACACAAATTTAACCTCGCCGTTTTGCAATCGCTCCGTCGCCGCAGCGAGGTCGTCAACGGCATCCACTCGCAAACCCAACGCCTGCGCGGTCCCGGTGACTTTGCTCGTGAAGAACAAGTCGGAGCAAATCAGCAGGCCGATTTTGGAGATTGCTTCGGGCATATCAACGCCGTGCAGTTACAAGAAATAGTGTTACGACGCGGTTGGAATCGAGCGGTGAAAATGGACGTGTTTCCAAACGCCGTTTTGTTTTTGCCAGACGCGCGTCTCTTCGCTGGCGAATGTCGCGGGGACGCCGTCCGCTTCGACTCGTTGCGTCAGTCGAATGTACGAGAGGATTGCCGTATCGCCGATGATTCGGACATGCGGCGAGGCCATGATCGACTGCTTCGGACGCCCCGAACCGACGAGTTTGAAATAGAAGTGATGAAACTCCATGCCCGACACGACATGGCCGAGAGCCTCCGGTTCAAAACAAGTCAGACTGGGATCGCACAGCTCAGCGTAAGCGGCCCAGTTCTGAGTGTTGATCGAGTCGAGAAGTTTTCCGTTCGCTTGCAAGACTTCAGCGGTAGCGTCAGCCATAAGTGTTGTTCCTTGATCAAAGTTGTCAGTCGAGTTTCGCAGCCTTATGCCGCGCGGGACGGGATGATACGCAGGCTGAGGGGTGAGCCTCCAGGCTCGTCCGCAGACAATCGAATCCGAACGGGCTTGGAGCCCTACTTCTTCGCCCGCACGCAGCGCAGGCCGATCGCGTCATCTTTGTCTTCGAGTGAGGCCGCTCGGCGCGCCGAACTGGTCAGCTTCGAGTAATGATCTTTCCACGAGCCGCTACGAACGACGACTTGTTTGGGAGTCGCATCCTTCCACGCGAGCCCATTCTTCGGAGCACCTTCGTAAGTGTTGTGCCAACTGTCCTCGACAAACTCCCACAGATAGCCGTGCATGTCGTACAGGCCCCACGGATTGGGCTTGAGTTCGCCGACCGTCGGATCATTGCCCGCAGCGTTACCGGTGTGCCAACCGAATTCATTCAGACGCGAAGCCTTCGTGCCGGCGTCTCCTTCTTTCGTGGCTTCGTCACCAAAGCTGTAAACGGATTGAGTTCCCGCACGGCAGCAGTATTCCCATTCCGCTTCGGACGGCAGACGAATTTCTTCATCGGGACCGAGCAATTTGTCTGCTCGCAGCATCTCGGTGACTTTGCCACAAAACTCGCGAGCCTCTTTCCACGAAAACATCTCGACCGAGTTGCGCGGTCCTTTCCATTTGCTGGGATTCGAGCCCATGACCGCTTCCCACAGATTCTGCGGGACTTCGTACTTGGCCATCGCGAAGTGCTGCGTCAACGTGACGTCGTGTGCCGGCTTTTCGTTGTCGGCACGATCGCTTCCCATATGAAACGTCGTAGGAAATTTCCCTTCTCCCGGAGTGATCGCGACGAACTCTTCCGTGAAGAGTTTGAACATTTCAGGGCGAGTCAGCATCGGGGTCTTCTTGGCGGGTTTGTCTTCGGAGTTCGCGTGTGGTGACAGCGCGACAGCGATCAACGCCACAAAAGAGGTCATCGCGATCAACAGTTTGACGAAATGGAAGCAACGGTTGTGTGAGCGCATAAAAACCTTTCGACATCACAAAGACCAAGCGGCTTGACGTGAGATCGCTCAGGTTCAGAATACGCCGCTCGTTTTGCAAGCCACCGCGTACAAGCACGACGCGCCAGCGAGTGGTTTTGGCTGAACACGCGAAGAAAATGATTTCGTAATCTTTGTAGCCCGGTTTTTCAAACCGAGCCGCATCGTTCGCCCGGTTTGAAAAATCGGGCTACGGGATCATTCTTCTTTGCCTCATTGGACCACTCGCTGGCGCGTCGTAATAAGAAAGCCCATGCCCATGTCATCCGCCTACGAACGCAGTCACGAACTTGTCAGCCGTGGCGAATGCCAATTGTTGATCATCGACATGCAGGAAAAAGTGCTCGCTCCGATTCCGGTGCGTGAGCAACTTGTCGCCAACTGCGGCAAGCTGATTGAAGCAGCAAAACTCTTCAGCGTTCCGGTGGCTGTTACCGAACAGTATGCGAAGGGACTCGGCCCGACGGTTTCCGAGTTGCGCGGTCAATTGCCGGACATCACGATTCCCGACAAAGTCCGCTTCAGCGCCGTCGAGTCGCTCAATTGGGGCATGGCGGCGGAACGATCCGACGATCGTTTCAAAGTGGTCGTCGCGGGGATTGAGGCTCACGTCTGCGTACTGCAAACGGTGCTCGATCTGCTGATCTGTGGCTATCAAGTTCATGTCGCGGCGGATGCGATCGGCAGCCGGATGAAGCTCGATTGGAAGCTCGCCTTAAAGCGCATGGCCTGCTCCGGTGCGGTGATCACGACCACGGAAGCCATCCTCTTTGAATGGTGCGAAGCCGCCGGTACGCCGGAGTTCAAGCAACTCAGCAAACTGGTGACCGGTCGGTCGCTTAGTGACTGACGACGCGAAGTTCGTTGCTTACACAACCGACGCCAGGAACGCTCATCACAGTGCCTTGAGCGAATTGTTTCAGAAAATAAGTTGGGACTTGGCCGATAATCGTGATTGAGTCACCATCACATTGCAGTTCCAGGCGGCGAAGCTGTCCGTAACCGGTTTGTCTTAATGCGTGGGAGACTGCGGAGAGCAAAGCGGACTCGGAAACGAAGTGTGGGTTCGCTGAGCGAACGGATTCAAACTCAAGAGGCATCTCCAAAGCTGACGGCATGACGGCTCTATTCCTTCAGAGAACTTGCAAACTGGTATTCGGCTACGATTGCCGAAACGTTCAGAATCTGGCTGTGAGAGTTGATCAATGACGTGCGATCAACGAGGCGTGAGTGTGTCCGATGTTTTGCTGTGCCGTGTTTGCATGGAACGAAACACAATTCGCAAAACTCGGAGCGTTCGAGTGCGGGGAGACCACAAAGCGACTCCGACACAGGCGGAGAGTGCGATGCCCCAAGAAACTTGTGCTGTCGAATCAGCCGGTTCGGAATCGACGGATTGCGGCGAATGAGGCGGTACGAGGCGTTGACTGTTGCTTGTGTTCACTATATCCGCTTGTCGATCAAACCCGATGAAGCGGCCGATTTCGGCGTCAACCTGATCGTGTCTTTTCAGTTGGCGCAGCCGCTTGAGGGTGGTTCGACCTTGTGGAGCTTGGTTAGCCGTGATCGCGAGCAACTCAATGAAGCCACCTTCTCCCTGGTTCCGAAAAATGTTCGGCACATCGTTCGCCGGTTGAGTCGGTGGCATTTGCAATCGACGATTCGGCATCGCGACTCGAGTCGCGATCAGTGTCGTTCCGCTGATGTCTTCGAGCGACTCGATCGTGATGATTTCAGTGCACAATCGCTTCGAACACTTCGAGGAACCCTTATCGTTGAGATCTATCAGCCCTTCCTGATCATCTTGAGCGGAATCCAAAGACTCGGCTGTTCCTGACAACGTCCGCAGCTTGGAGTCCGCACGATTCAATGTCTGAACACTCAGGACAGAGTTCGAGAGGCCGAGCAGAACTGAGCGACTGTCGGTGGAGACTAACGCAGCGCAATTCGACACGTTAATGGTTGGCCGCGACAACAGAGACTCTTTTTGCCAATGAAAATGAGTCAGGACGTGCTCTTCTAATAAATCTTTAGGGTCAGTTTCCGCCGGGTCATGCAAGATTGATGACGTGGGTGTCCCTGAAGATCCGGGCGCTTCGCTGTTGGCCAATCCTCCTGAGTTGAGGTTCGAGCCACTGCTCGTTGGAGAACTCCCCGCCATTGTGGTTTGGGGAGTCGTGACTGGCGAGTAAGTGGTGAAAGTTGCGTTTCCAGAAGCCAACGGATTGTTGAAGGTGACGTTGCCGTTGATGACGTCGTTTCCAGAACCTCCACTGATTGTGTCGTTTCCGCTGTTGCTCGTGATGTTGTCCGACAGAGCACTGCCGATGATGAGATCGTTGCCCGCACCGCCATCGACATTGACTTGAGTGAGCGTTGCGAATGCGGCCAACGTGATGTCGCTCAAGTCGATCACGTTATTTCCTGGGCCTCCCAAAATGTCGAGAGAGGTCACGGAGTTGGCTGCCAAGGATGTCCCCGTGGCTGATTCCAACGGGTCGCCGTTCAACGTTGCGTTCCCAGACGAATTCACTCCCAGCACGATGGCGTCGGTCCCATCGCTCGTCACCATCAGCGCCCCCGCGCTGAAGAGTGACGTGATGCTCGGCAGGCTGCGCAGCTCAAGCGATTCGACTTGTGCGTGACTCCAGAGGCGTGCCGAACTTTGTAAGCGAAGTCGGCGAGCGTGAGGCGTCCGTTGCCACAATTGTTTGATCGACCAATTGAAGAGCGTCGAATTCATGGTTTCTCCGATCAGATCAGTGTGAGTTCACGCTTTGCCAGTCAGACCAGCCGAGCATGGCACGAAACTGCTCGTCTTTGAAAAGTTCTTGAAAGATTGCAGATTCAGCGGCAGCGCTGCGACTGAAGCCGCAGCGTAAACTCGAACGGAATGCCTCGGCCGCTTGTCGCAGCGCGACGCGATGAGTCTCCGAAAAATTGCCGGACGACTTCGCGTCCTGTCGCGCGATTTCTGCAAAGTCGATCGCCGCCGACCAGAGACGCTCCGGCTGATCGGACCACAAATCGCGCCGTTGTTGTGCTAATTTCAACGCTTGATCGAGTTGACCTTGTCCTCGACTCAGTCGGATGAAGTTGACGAGAGTACGGTCCAAATAGTCGCGTGAGCGTGGCAACATCGACTCTTGAGTGACGTTGCCACGTTGAATTTTCAATGCTTGTGCATAGGCCGTGAGGGCTCGATCCGGTTGCTGTTGCCCTTCCAACATCATGCCCAAATTGTTCCAGATACCGCCGAGGCTGGTGACGTCGTGAACCGAATCCGGATGCTCACTGACCAACACTTGCCGAATCTCAGCCGCTTGACGAAAGGCGAGTTCGGCATCAGCCGAACGTCCGTCGCGAGCGAGTGCGAGTCCGCGATTATTGAGGCTCAGCGACAAATCGCGTCGAAAGGGGATCGACGTCGGCGACGCCGCGACCAACGATTGCAGCAGGTTGATTGCCTCTCGATACGACTCCGCCGCAGCCATGTGCTCGTTGAGTCGAGACTGCATCGCACCGAAATTATTGAACGTCAGCGCGAGGTCGCACAGGAGATCAGACTGACCGGGGAAGTGTTCGACGAGCGATCGTAAAATCGACACCGAACGAACGTATGATCGCCGCCCCGCTTCCGGAGTTCGCTCTTCTTGCAGTGCTGCGATATTCGCATGAGTTGCCGCTAAATATCGATTCGCAAGTTGACCGTCTGCCGACTTCGCCCAAGCGTTGTTTCGCGCGAGTTGCTCATGCAGTTCGATCGCCGCTTGGTAGGCTCGCGCGGCATCGTCACGACGACCTTGATCACCCAACAGCAGCCCCAAGTTGTTCAACATTAATGCGAGATCGCGACCGAACCGAGGCTCGCTTGCCCGCATCGCAATTACTCGCCGCTCGCGTTCGATCGCTTGACGAAATCTGTTCTCTGCCTCGTCAGCCCGTCCCATTCGACCAAGCAATAATCCCAGATTATTTTCGCACAGCGCGAGATTCGCGAGATGCCCGATATGTTCCGGCTCATCTTTCGCGAGTTGCTCGAATGCAGATCGCGCTCCCTCGTGACAGGCCAGCGCTTCGTCGTCGGTGCCAACATGCTCTGTCAGCAGCGCGATCTTGTTGAGCGCCGTCGCCAATTCATTCCGTAAGCCATCGTTGCTTCCCGATTGCCGAATGAAGTCTCGGTAGTAGTCGATCGTGCTTAGCAGCAACGAACGTCGCACATCTTCCGCACCGGGAACTGATTCCAGTTGATCAGCCAACTGAGCCCCAAAGCGATCAAGTACCTCGCGAACTTTTTGATAATTGCGATTTGAGTCCGCGAGGGCCGCGTCCTTTTTGATTTTTTCTTGATAGATCAATCCCGTCGCGACCAAACTGGCAACGGTCAGTAAGACCATCCCTGCGGCCACAGAGATCGCGGCCTGACGACGTCGTCGGATAAATTTCCCGAACCTTTCCGACAACGTTACCGACCGCGCAACAGTCCGTTTGCCTGCGAGGAATCGTTCCAAATCATCGGCGAATTCTTGAGCGGTGGCGTAACGATCGTCGCGCGATGGCGCGATTGCTTTGAGAATCACGTTCTCCAACGCCGCTGGAATGTCCGGAGTAAACCGATGTGGTGGCGGCGGACCTTCGTTTTGAATTTGAGCCAACAAGTGCGGCCCATCGGCTCGGTCGAATGCCCGATGCAGCGTGACCAACTCGTACAACGTAATGCCGAGCGAATACACATCCGTTCGATGATCGACGGGGACTGATCCACCACGAGCTTGTTCCGGACTCATGTACCTCACGGTTCCGACGATTTCACCGGTTCTGGTCAACGCCGTTTCCGTTTGCCAACGTGCTAAGCCGAAGTCCGCAACCCATGGCTTGCCCCCGCGATCAATCAGCAAGTTCGACGGCTTAATGTCGCGATGAACGATGCCCAATTCATGAGCCGCATGTAACGCCTTCGCAATCGGGACGACGAGGCGCGCGACTTGTTGGAACCACAACGGATGCCGTGTTGATAACTGAGCGAGTGCGACGGCGGCGGACGAGGTGGGTTCCGGAACAAATTTCCGATCTCCCAGCGCGTCGATGACTCCGTCGAGAGCAATCCCTTCGATCAAACGCATCGCAAAGAAGTGCGTCCCGCGATCTTCCCCGACCGCGTAAATCGGGACGATATGCGGATGCTCAAGTTGCCCCAACGCGAGTGCCTCGTTGCGAAACCGCGCGAGCTGTTTGCCGTCGAGCATCGCCGCGATCGGCAGCACCTTGAGTGCCACCAATCGACCGATCGAGACCTGCGACGCTTCGTAGACAACGGCCATTCCTCCGCGGCCGATTTCGCGGATCAGGCGAAAATCTCCCAGCCGCTGGCCGTCTCTCGCATTCGCAAAGTCGATCGGCATTCCGAAGCCGCCCGCCGCATCTTGCAGTGAACGCAAACTCTCGATGTATCTTCGCAGGTGCTCGGCCAAGTCCGGATGCGCGGCGGCCAACTCATCAGAGTTGGGTTTCTCGCCAGCTTCCAGCCGCCGCAAAAACTCGTCGAGCACCTGCGTAAGTCGCTCTTGTTGATCCGCCGTTAGTCCGGGAATCAACGACGCATCCTGTTGAACTCGGGAAAAGCAAACCGTGGACGGTAAGGAGATCGTGCTCATGTTCCGTCAGCTCCAACAGACAGACGATGACTGGTCGAGGATCGAGGCTCCGCCACCCCGCCACGTTCCAACAAAACTCGAAACTGGTCGATCGCACGCATCCATAACATGCGGACGGAACCGGCTGATCGGCCCATGTCCCGCGCGACTTCTTCAAACGAGAGCCCACGCAGGTTCCGCAGCACAATCACCTCGCGATAATGCGTCGGCAATTTGGCGAGACAATCCGCCACCACAACGCCGATCTCGCGACGATTTGCCGCCGCACTCGGCGACGACAGCGCTCTCGCTGCAAACTGATTGAGACCTTCCGCCGCGCCATCCATGGTCGGGATTCCTATCTCGATGGAAACTTCACGTCGCGCATCTCGCTTCGCCGTGCGAAGGTGCGTCTCGACGAAACGCATCAAATTGTTGATCAAAATCTGTCGTAACCAGGCCACGAACTCACGTTCCGTCGAACCTCGAAAACGATCGAAGTCCTGCAAGGCTGCGAGCATCGTTTCTTGAACAACGTCCGATGGGCTGACTCGTGCTTGCAACTGTCGCCCCATCTGAGTCCGAGCCAACAGCGTCAGGTAATTGCGATAACACTGCAGCAGCAATCCGAGTTGTTCGTTCGCTCCGTCCCGCGCCGATTCCAGCAATTGCTGCGGCGATTTGCTTGTTGTTCGCGACCAATCCTCTGGTCCGCTGAGTTCGACTTTTGCAGTTTTCAGCGTGTTGAAAATTGATCTGCGGAAAAAGCGTGAGCCTCCACGACAATGCTTG
>JAYUFI010000543.1:0-1843 GCA_043738805.1 Planctomycetaceae bacterium
GGTCGTCGGTGCGGGAGCAGGGGGTGTCGAAATCACGTTGTGCATGATGGCTCGCTTGCGAGCCGTGCTGGGCTCGACGCCCTTTGAGATCACGCTGATCAACGCCTCAGATCGACTATTGGGTAACGTCACCGACAAGACGGCGGAATTGATTCGTCGAGAACTCGTTTCGCGCGGCGTGCGGTTGATCCTCGGTCGCCGCGTGACCAACGTCGCGTGCGGAACGTTGACGCTCGACAACGGCGACGAGATCTCGGCCGATCTGATCGTGTGGGCTACCGGTGCCGAAGGTCCGGCAGTGCTCGGACAACTCGGCCTGCCGACGGATGATCGCGGCTTCTTGTTGACTCGACCGACACTGCAAACGATCGGTCACGCAGTGATCTTCGCGGTTGGTGATGCCGGAACTTTGCAGCCAGAACCGACGCCGAAGGCGGGAGTTTATGCGGTGCGACAAGGCCCCGTGTTGTGGGACAACATCGGTCGCCTCTTGCGATCAGAGCCGCTACGCGAATACCAGCCGCAAGCGAAGTTTTTGAAACTGCTCAATCTTGGCGACGGTCGCGCGGTCGGTGAGTTTCACGGCTGGACGTTTTCCGGTCGCTGGGTTTGGAAATGGAAAGACCACATCGACAGCAAGTTCATGCGGATGTTTCAAGACGATCGTTCGATGCCGACATCTCGGCGCGATGTGCTGGCGAGTATTCAACCCATGCGCTGCACGGGATGCGGTGGGAAAGTTGGTGGTTCCATTTTGTCACGAGCGTTGCGGCGGTTGGACATCCCCCGCCACGAGCAAGTGGAACTCGGCCTCGAAGCACCGGACGATGCGGCGATCATCCGGTTGCCGGCGGGAAGAGCGCTCAACGCAACTGTGGATTTTTTTGCTGCACCGTTCGATGACCCTCTCACCGTCGGTCGGCTTGCGGCATTGCACGCAGCGAGCGATTGCTTCGCGACCGGCGCGAAGCCGATCGGAGCACTCGCGTCGGTGACGATCCCGGTTGGCACGCCGCGTCAGCAAGAGCAGTTGTTGTATGAACTACTGGCGGGCGCGTTGCAGGAACTCCGTGCAATGGGAGCCACATTGATCGGCGGTCACACGATCGAAGGCCCGCAACTGACGATCGGCTTCACGATGCTCGCCGAACAGACGGCTCCGCCGCGCACGAAGGGGCAACTCCGCGTCGGCGATTACCTCGTGTTGACGAAGCCGCTGGGGACGGGAGTCCTGTTGGCGGCGCACAGCCAAGCGCGCTGCCGAGCTGCTTGGTTTCAATCGCTTGTGCAGATGATGCTCGTCAGCAATCAACCTGCCGCGAGCTTGTGCAATGAGTTCGACATTCGCGGTCTGACCGATGTCAGCGGCTTCGGCCTCGCTGGACACTTGCTGGAAATGCTGCGAGCCAGCCATGTCGCGGCAGAGCTGTCGCTGTCGGCGATCCCGATTCTCGGCGGTGTGTTTGAACTGCTGGCGGAAGGAATCGAAAGCACGTTGGCTCCGGCGAATCGCGATGCCGAAGCGGACATCGAGCGAAGCGAAGCAAACGGCTCCTTCGCGGGGGAGGAAGAGCAGCTTCGTGGCTCGATTTTTCAAACCGAACGAACTGAATCCGCCCGGTTTGAAAAACCGGGTTACGAAAATAAGAAATCATTTTCCCACGCCCCTCTCCCACGTGATGCCACATTGTTCGATCCGCAAACCTGCGGCGGCCTGCTGATGAGCGTCCCGGCTCAACATGTCGAGGCGGTCCTCTCTCGACTATCACAGCACAGTATCGTGCCCGCCGCTGTGATCGGGCGCGTTGTCGAGCCGGCTTCGACCGAACCCCGACTCCGGCTC
>JAYUFI010000544.1:0-4902 GCA_043738805.1 Planctomycetaceae bacterium
TGATTGTTCTCGCCGTGATCGTGATGGCCGCTCAGGCTGACGATCAACAACGTCCACAAACGCCTTTGCCGAAAGGCCCGCTCTCGCCGGAAGAGTCGCTCAAACATTTCGTGCTCGCTGATTCGAACTTGCAGATCGAGATCGTTGCCGCTGAACCGGAAGTGATCGACCCGGTTGCGATTCAATTCGACGAGCACGGTCGCCTGTGGGTTGTAGAACTGAGCGACTATCCGAACGGCCCTGAACCGGGCAAGCCGCCGATGTCGCGGATCAAGTTACTCGAAGACAAAGATGGCGATGGACGATTCGAGACCGCTCACATCTTTGCCGACAAGCTGCTGTTCGCGACTGGAGTGCAGCCGTGGGATGGCGGAGTCATCGTGACGCTGGCTGGTGAGGTCGCGTACTTCAAAGACACAGACGGCGATCATAAAGCCGACGTGCGCGAGACGTGGTTCACCGGCTTCGCTCAGGCCAATCCACAACTGCGAGCCAACCACCCGACCTTCGGCCCCGACGGCTGGATCTACGTCGCCAACGGACTCCGCGGCGGGAATGTGATCGGGGTGAAGAAAGATTGGAGGTTGGGCACTCCTGCCCGACCCTCCGACAAATCGAACAGCGAAGAGTCGGGCAAGAGTGCCCAACCTCCGGAACCGCAGCCCGTCTCTCTCACCGGGCGCGACTTCAAGTTCGATCCGCTCACCGGGCGCTACGAGGCGATCTCTGGCAACGGGCAATTTGGGATGACGTTTGATGCGTGGGGGAATCGGTTCGTGTGCGACAACCGGCATCCGTGCCGGCATGTGATCTTTGAAGAGGATTTTATTAAGCGTTGTCCGCACGTCGCGTTTCCGGCGGTGGTCCACGACGTGATTCCGGCGGACGACAAGAACCAAGTCTTTCCGCTGACCTCGGCGTGGACGACGAGCAACCTGCACGCGGGGACGTTCACGGCCGCGTGCGGCGTGACGGTCTACACCGGCGACTGGCTGCCGGAAGAATTTCGCGGCAACGTTTTTGTGTGCGAGCCAACCGGCAACCTCGTCCAACGAGCGATCCTCGAACCCGACGGCGTGACGTTCAAGTCGCGGAATCCGTATCAACGCGCCGAACTGAGCGGCACGGCGCTAGCCGCCGGTCGAACGGGGACAGACAAACCGACGCGAGATTCAACGCCACCGGCGGCTAGCGCCGTGCCGCTCAGAAACGGAACGCAGGAATTCCTCGCGTCGCGGGACGACTGGTTCCGGCCGGTCGATCTGCAAAACGGCCCGGACGGAGCGTTGTACGTCGTGGACATGTACCGCGCCGTGATCGAGCACCCCGAATGGGTTCCCGACGAACTCAAAAAACGCCCCGACACCTGGCTCGGAAACGACAAGGGACGCATCTATCGCATCAGGCCGAAGGGCGAACGGCGTAAGCCTGACCTGCGCTTGATAAATGGAGCATCTGCACTGACACAGACCAATCGTTGGTCTGTGATGACAGCTTTGCGATTGATGCGAGAACGCCCGTCGAAACGCGGAAGCATCAAAGACATGACCAATGCCGCATTTGGCGACGACGTCGGCAGCATCAAGTTGTTTACGCTGCTGTTAAGTCAAAAAACATTCGCCAAAGACGATGAGGCCATGCTTGCCGTGAATTTCTTGAACAAGGACATGAGCGCTTCGGCGCGACTGACAGCAATTCAATCATTGCCCCTTGTGCGAACACTCTTCAAGCATCAGCAGTCGCTCGATGTGATCCTTCATTTTCTACCCACGACCGCCATCGAAAACATGAAGGATCCTTGGATGAGTCAGGCTATCGTCGCTGTTGCAGGCGATCAGTCTGCATCTGTTTTAAGTGACGTACTACGCCAATCAGATGACAACAATCTTTGGAAGCAAGACGCTTTATGGCAGCTTGCTGAGATGCTTGGTAAAGAAATTGGAAGGAGCGGCAACGATGGTGACGTAAGCTGGGGCATCGCACGTTGCTGCGACCTTGTCGTCGCGAAGCGACAGAACACGTTCGGTGTCGGGATGGCTGGACTTCTTGGTATTGCCGAAGGCTTTTCGCGCCGAGGCAAGTCGTTTGTTGATGAAGTCCAATTTCTTCCGCAATTAGCGAGGAACGGTCTGCGGAGAGTTGAATCCAGTTCAATAGTTGGCTCATATGGTAAAGACTTACCCTCCAAAGAACGGCTCCTCGCAATCCGTTGGCTGCGGTATTTGAAGTTCGAGAATTGCGCCGGAACTTTCTGGCTTCTACATAAAGAGGAAAAGTCCCAAACACTCCGATTTGCTGCGTTTGACTCGTTTACAACATTCAAACACCCAGAAGTTGATGAATGGCTGATTGAGAACTATCAATTGGAAACGCCGACCTTTCGTCGGGCGATCTTGGCGGCGTTGTTCGCGTCGAAGGAGCGGCAACTGCGGTTGCTGGAGGCCATCGAGCAAGGGCAGATCGCCGCCACCGAACTGGACCCGGTGCGAGTCAACCAACTGACGCAGGCCAAGGACGAGACCCTCCGCGAGCGAGCCAAGACCGTGCTGGCCGCCGCGGCTCCCGCCAGCCGGCACGAGGTGCTCGACGCCTACCGACCCGCCCTGGCTCTCACCGCCGATCCGAAACGCGGACGCGAGGTGTTCGTCAAGAATTGCTCGACCTGCCACCGCGTCGACAACGTCGGAGTCAACGTCGCTCCGGACATCTCCGACACGCGCACCAAGAAACCCGAACAACTCCTGCTGGATATCCTCGACCCCAACAAAGCCATCGACGCCAACTACTTCGCGTATGCCGTGGCACTCAAAGACGGCACCGTGCAATCCGGAGTCATCACCTCCGAGACGGCGACGTCGATCACGCTCAAACAACCTGAAGGCAAAGTCTTGACGCTGCTGCGAACCGACATCGAAGAACTCCGCAACACCGGCCTCTCGCTGATGCCCGTCGGACTGGAGAAGAACATCAACGAGCAAGCGATGGCCGACCTGATCTTCTGGCTGAAGAACTGGCGATACCTGGATGGCAAGGTGCCGGCGACGAGCATCGCGCCGAAGTAAGTCGATGTTTTTTGACACTCTCCGTGTTCTCTGTACTTCAGGATTTCAACGCAGAGGCACAGAGAACACGGAGAAAAAGAAGAGTCTTACTGACTCAAACGGAGCAGTTTTCACCGCGAAGGCACAAAGTACGCGAAGGAACACCCCAAATCATTTCTGAATAACCGTTATGTTGAGGAGACTTTGAAACGGCCATCTTGTTGATTTCTTGGTGACTCTTCGCGCTCTTCGTGCCTTTGCGGTGAAATTCTCTTCCCTGAAAATGCTCAGTTTGAGTGACTGAGTTCCAGATGCTGACCATTTTTCAGAGCCCTCTCAATCACGGAGTCCACGAATGAATAACTCTCTGCTCCGCTTGTTCCTACAAGTTGTTTCAAAACGGAATGACCGACCCGAAGTGTCAGCAAGGGCGTCGAGAAATCCCGCGTGGAATCGCCCTCGCTCACGCGTCGGGTTAGTTTTGAAATCGCTGCTGCTATCTTGCATCTGTCTCGCTCCCATTGCAGTTCAAGCGGCTGACACTCAAGCGGGTTGGCAGGCGGGGTTTTCGCGAGTCGTCATCACGCCGGAGAAGCCGATGTGGATGAGCGGTTATGGCAGCCGGACTCACGCCGCTGAAGGGAAGGTGCATGACCTGTATGCACGGGCCGCGGCGTTGCAGGACGCAAGCGGGCATCGAGTCGTGATGGTGGCGCTCGATTTGATCGGCGTCCCGAAAGGAATGGTCGATCGCGTTTCGGCGGTGGCGAAAACGAAACATAAACTGGAACGAGCCGACGTGATGTTCTGCTGCTCGCACACGCATTGCGGGCCGGCGCTCGACCAAACGCTGACGCACATGCTCGACATGAAAGAGGACGATTGGAAACAAGTCGTGGACTATCAGAAGTGGCTCGATGCGCGCGTGACCGATGCGATCAACGCGGCGGTTGCCGATCTTCAGCCCGCTCGAATTGCAACCAGCATCAGCAAGTGCGGCTTCGCCTCGAACCGCCGCCCACCAATCGGGACCGGGCCGATTGATCACGAAGTTCCGGTGCTGCGAGTGCTCTCCGAAGATGGTTCAAAACTGCGCGGCGTGATCTTCGGATACGCCTGCCACAATACGGTGCTCAGCTTTTATCAGTGGTGCGGCGACTACGCCGGTTTCGCTCAGTTGTCTTTGGAAGAGCGACATCCCGGCGCGACGGCGCTGTTTTTCAGCGGTTGCGGAGCGGACCAAAATCCGTTGCCGCGTCGCAAAGTGGAACTCGCGGAGCAATACGGTCGGATGCTGGCGCTGTCGGTTGATGAAGTCCTCGCCAGTGAGATGTCGCCAGTGAGCGGTGCGGTGCAAACGCGCTTCCGTGAGATCGACTTGGAATTCTCCACGATCCCGTCACGCGAAGAACTGGTTGAAACCGCCAAGTCGAGCGATCGTTTTCAACGGACGCGAGCACAGCTCTTTCTGAAAGATGTCGAAGCGGGCAAGCCGCCGTCGCCCACGTATGCCTATCCGATCCAAGTCTGGAAGCTGGGAACCGGCGGCGTGACGTGGATCACGCTTGGCGGCGAAGTGGTCGTCGATTACTCGCTCCGTTTGAAGAAAGAACTCGGTGTCGGCAAAACGTGGGTCGCCGGCTATGCGAACGACGTCATGGCCTACATTCCGTCTGAGCGAGTGCTGGTCGAAGGAGGTTATGAGGGAGACTCTTCGATGATCTACTACATGCAGCCGTCCAAATGGAAAGCGGGCCTTGAAGACCGCATCGTGCAAACGGTGCATGAACTCGCGAAGTAGGAAGCGTTCATGACGAGCGGGGCGGCGTCAGCCCCCCGGTGCATTCATCGCCGAACCTGG
>JAYUFI010000545.1:0-4896 GCA_043738805.1 Planctomycetaceae bacterium
CGTCACTCGCAATCACTTGAGCCGGATATTTCTGGCTGCCCAAATGCACTTCGAGCGTCTTGGCCCCCTCAACCACGTGCGCACAAGTCACCAAGAAACCATCGGCGGAAACCACGAACGCGGTGCCGGTTCCCATCTGACGAAACTCAATCGTCGGCCCCGCCGGTTTGTTGGACACTCGATAAATGCAAACGCCGGTGGTCCGCTCGATGACCTCGCCGAGATTCGCCTCAATGGTGAATTTGTAGGGATACTCGCGGTTCGGCTCCCACTTGTAACGCAGCGCGTTACCAGCGACCGCCGGTGTTAAGGGTTGATCAGGCGCAGGCAGCGTCGGCAGCGGTTGAGTCGGAATCGGATTCGTCGGCTGAGGCTGCGCGAGCGTGCTCGGCATCGGAGTTGTCGGCGTGACCGGCGATCCAGGAACGAGCGTGTTCGAGTTCGCCGCAACCTCATTGGAATTCGGTGCCGTCCCTGCTGACGCTGCATTCGACGCAGGCTGAGCGGGATTCGGAACAGGCGGACCCACTGGATTCGCACCGTTTGCCAGTTGTTGTTGCGGTTGTGCGACAGCGTCAGGAGCATTTGCATTCGGCGCGTCGCCACCACGATTGAGCATCACGATTGCCACCGCCACTGCGACCAACACGGCTCCACCGATGCCCGCCATCAGCCCCATCGAAATCGACGACTCCGATTTGCGACGCGGTGCCGGTCGCTTTCCAGATCGAGTTGAGCGACTTCCAGAACGTCGCGGTCGGTCTTCAGCCTCAAACTGTTCATCTGGTTCATTCGCCTCATACTCATCATCGATCAACTCTCCCTCAACGACCTTCCGACGCTTTGCCGGAGCCGTACTCGGAGCAGACAACTTCAGAGGCTGATCACAGGCAGGGCAATTGACCGAGGTCTTCTTGAAGTTGTCGGGAACCTTCAGCTTCTTCTCGCACGCCGGACAAACAATGATTCTCATGTTCCAGGCGACTCCAGATTAAGGAAGAATGTGATTATCGCAAAGAATTTTCATCGAGCATCTGCTGACCAGACTTTGGTCGAAGACATGCCACACGTAGGTGACAACGATATCGCCTTTCTCATCACGTTGGCGAGTCGCTGACCATTAGAGAGCGTGTGAGAAGATAAGAGTTCTGAACAAGGAGGCTCTGTCCGCTTCACGAGTCCACCGATCTGAACTGGTATGACCATCAACTCGAAGCGGAAGATTGGCTTGGATACCCAGGAACAAATCCGAAAGCCCTCTTCGAGTGATTTGTCGGAATCGCCTGAAAGCCTGACGCGCGAGCGAAGGAGTTATCGAGCCTCGGTCCTTCGCTTGCGCGTCAGGCGTCAACCCCGTCGGTTTTGCGAACCGGCTACTGGGCCACTGAGTTGGCAGAGGTACTAAGTGCATCGCGTGTGCGCATGGATTTTCGCGGGCGTTTCGTGCGGACTCGTGTCGCTCGATTTTCCTGGCGTTGGTTGAGCACGTCGTTAGCGGCGACTCGATAACACTGCGACAGCGTTGGTGCGTCGAAGAGGCTGTCGCGGAAATACTCGATGGTTCCGCCGAGTGACATCACGGTTTGGCCGACTTGGATCAACTCCGTTGCCGACTCACCGAGGCAATGTACCGCCAGCAGTTGTAGAGAATCGCGAGCGAAAAGCAGTTTCAACAAGCCGTCAGAGCCGCTGGCGACATGTCCGCGCGACGATTCTGAAAAGTTCGCTCGACCAACATCGTAATGAATCTGTTCATGTCGTAGTCGTTCTTCCGTGGGACCGATCATCGCGAGTTCTGGGATCGTGAAAACCCCATAGAGCACTTGCTGAGTGCTGACGAACGGCAGACCAAACGCATGATTGATCGCGGCTCGGCCTTGTTCTATCGCGAGGCGAGCGAGTGTTGGAAAACCGACAACTTCTCCGACTCCGTAGATGTGTTTGACCCATGTCTGAAAGTGCTCGTTGCACCACAATCGACCATGTTCATCCGGCGTCAATCCGGCGGCGCAGAGGTTGAGCGATTCGGTTTGTCCCGTTCGACCTGACGCAAACAAAACCACGTTGGTCAGCAAGCGTTGACCGTCTTCCAAGCGAACGGCCGCTTGCTGAGCGTTGATCCGACCGATGCCGACGGCCTCTCGCCCCAAATGAAATTGGATCCCCAAACTTTGAGCACTTTGCAACAAGTGGCTCGACATCTCGCGATCACACATTTCAAGCAGTCGAGTCTTCATATCCACGACGCCAACGTCAGCCCCCAGCACGGCGAACATCATGGCGTGTTCCAGGCCGCGCACTCCGCCACCGACCACAATGATCGAGCGCGGAATTTGACCGAGCTTTTGCAATTCGTCTGTGTCAACGATGGTCTGCCCATCGAAGGGAATCCAACTTGGTCGAGTTGGCTTACTCCCGACTGCGATCAAGAAACGATCGCTCGTCAGACGTCGAACCTCTTGCGAGCCGTGCGTCACTTCCACTTCGTGTTGATTCACAAAGCGAGCGGAACCTGAGATGGACTCAACGCCGTGGGTTTTCAGTTCATCAGCGGTTGATGTGGCCTCTTGTTTCAGGATTTCATCAGACAATGAGCGGAACTGTGATGAGGTGATTTGATCGCGTCGTTCAAACAGCTCCGGAAAGACCGCACGATGTCGAAAGCCGGTGAGCAACAAGCTCGCTTCACGCAGCATTTTGAACGGGACCGTTGGGCTCAGATTGTCACCGAGCATCGCGTCCCGGCGATCGTCGATCAGGGCAACTCGTTTATGCAGCTTCGCCGCAGTCAGTGCGCCATAATGACCGCTCGGACTGTTGCCAATGACGATCAGGTCGTAACGCATGACAGAGCTTTTCGAGGAAACGGTAGTTGAATGGCGGGGTCGCCGAAATGGGCGATTATACGTTAATGCGCATAATAAAACATGCAATTACAATACATCTTATATAATAATAAGCTTAGTGCAAAAACGTGATCCGTACTACAACCGTTGGCAGCCCGTTGAAAAATGAAATTGAAGCCTGAAGCGCCAGCGAAGGTCATGACAAACGACCGGGGTTTTCGACCTCGAAATCCTTTGCTTACGTGTTAGGCTTCAATTTCAAAGGGCTGTTGGGGAGTGGCCAACGCGGGCCGCTTCCCAATGGTCGCGGTCCGGGTAACGTTTCGCCGGTCGCTGAGAGGATTCATCGGATGACTTGGTCAATCAGATAAGGATGATCGAGTAAAACGGTTGGCAAAGCCGAAATGGCTGGTCAGTTTAGGAAGGCTGTTCTGGCGGAGACTGCTCGGATTAGTTCTCCCGGACTTCTCAGATCTCCTTATCGACAAGGTCGCTGACCGTCGAAATCACAGAATGGCGAGATTGGCGAAAATGGCTCGATCGAGTCGGATGTGTCGGATCGGAAAGTAGTTCCGGTTGGCAGTCGGCTCAGCAACAGGGTTCCGATCACCGGACGCGAACTGGGAATGTCAAGAAAACAGCCCAATCCGCGAAGCACTCGCCAAGGGTTATCCCACAAAGGAAGTAGATCTTATGGCCAAGAACATTTTTCTCGAAGACCACGATCGTCCGAATCGCAAAGCGGGAATGACCGCAGGAGTGGTCGCCGCTGTTGGATTTCTAGCGGTGGCTTTCTCGTGGATGACCTACACGATGTTCCGCATTGATGTCGGAGCGGATGAGTTTGCTGTGTTAATCCATAAGACCGGATTCGATCTGAAGAACTCCGACGAGGTTGCTCCGACCGAGGCCCACAAAGGAGTCCAAAAGAAAATCCTCACGACCGGTCGGTACTTCTATAACCCGTATGAGTGGATGTGGCAGATCAACAAGCTGACTGAGATCAAGACCGGCAAGCTTGGAGTGAAAGTTAGCCTGACCGGTGACGACCTGCCGTATGGCGAGTTCCTGGCTCAGATGGTTTCGGACGATGAGGCCAAGACCAAGGGGATTGTTCCCGAAGTACTCAAACCGGGCCGCTACGCCATCAATCCGTACTTGTACAAAGTCGAAGACAACCACGAACCGGTGACGATCCCTGCCGGCTTCAAAGGTGTGGTGACAAACCTCGCGGGGCCGTTCCCGAAAGAGCCCAACAAGCTACTGGTCAAAGAAGGAGAGCGTGGCGTTCAGGAGCGGACGTTCGAAGAGGGAACCTACTTCGTCAATCCGTATGTCACGCGCATCAGCAAAGTTGATTGCCGCAGTCAGCGATTCAATCTGGCGGAGAAGAAGGACATGGGCTTCCCGTCGAAGGATGGCTTCTGGGTTACGCTCGATGGACGGATTGAGTTTCGGATCAATCCCGAAAAGGCCGCCGAAGTCTTCGTCACTTACAATGAAGATCAAAACGGCGATCTGATCGATGAGGAGATCGTCCGCAAAGTGATCCTGCCGAACGCGCGCAGCATCTGCCGGTTGGAAGGTTCGAGCAAACTCGGTCGCGAGTTCATCGAAGGGGAAACACGCATGGTTTTCGAGAAGCAGTTTGAAGCGTCAATGCGCAAGGCGTGTGATTCGTTAGGCATCGAAGTCGTGCAGGCAGTCATCACCAGCATCTATCCGCCGACGCAGATCGCGACCCCGATCAAGCTCCGTGAAACGGCGCGGCTCGACGAGAGGAAGTTCAAGCAACAAATTCTGCAACAGATTGAGGAAAAGAACACTGCGGAACAAACCGAACTGGTGAAACGAGGACCGGCTCTGGTGTCGGTGAAAACGGAAATCATCAAGCTGACGACCGAGGCTCAGCGCGAACAAGAGATCGCCAAAACGAAGGCAGAACAAGAATTCGAGGTGGCGACGCTGAAGCTCGAAGCGGCGAAAGACGAAGCGGCGGCGATGGTCGCCAAAGGAGAGGGCGAAGCCGAAGTCATTCAACTCGACAACG
>JAYUFI010000546.1:0-1834 GCA_043738805.1 Planctomycetaceae bacterium
TTGACCACCGAGGCAAGCTCGGTGGGGTTCGAGTGTCATCGCTGGTTGAAATTTCGTTCTCGATCTCAAAATGAAAGCGGCGTCGAGCCGCCGCACTCCAAAGGGGAGAATCGCCGTGGTTTTTGGTTTTGGTCGCAAGGCCGAAGTGGATGATGATGACGAAGAAGAAGAAATCGAACTGGTTCTCTTTCAAGGTGCGCTCAACGGCCAAGAAGCGAACCTCAAAGAGAATCAAAAGCTGGTTCAAGCGGGCCTGAATGCCGCGAAGGAACTCGTCACCGACGGGCTTTCGCGCCGAGCGGAAACGATCCGCGTCGATCCAAAAGGGGAGCGTTCGCAGGTCGCGTTCATTGTCGATGGGATGCCGTATGCCGGTGGCAAATTGGCCAAGCCGCAAGGACTCGCGATTACCCAGATGCTCAAACTGCTGAGCGGACTGGACATCAAAGTTCGCAATCAACCGCAGGTCGGCGGCATGAAGGCGCAATGGAAAGAGCAGCCGTGGGAAGTCATCGTCCAAACCAAACCGATCGAAGGGGGCGAGCAGCTCACCATCAAGCTCCGCAACCTCAAAGAGAAGATGATCACGCCCGAAGACTTGGGCATGCCAGAAACCATGCGCACCAGAATTCGCGAGTGGACCAGTCAGCACAAAGGGCTCAGCCTCGCCGTCGGTGGTCCGAATACGGGACTCACGACAACGGCATTCGGGATGTTGCGTGGAGTCGATTGCTACCTCTACCAGATTCATGCCATTCGACGCTTGGGAAACCGCGAAGTCGTCAATGTTTCGCAGTTTGAGATGAACGCGAATGACGATTTGGAAACCACGCTGATGCGCGTTGTTCGCGTGGAGTCAGATGTGGCCTTCGTCGATCCAGTCATTACGCCGGAAATCGCGAAGACCGTTTTCTCGATGCAAGCACAGATCACGATTCTCAGCGAAATGCCCGCCAAGGATTGTGCCACCGCGATCCTGCAATTGGTGCAATGGGTCGGCGATCCGAATGTCGTCGCGAACGGCCTGATGGGTGTGATCAACGGCAAGCTCATTCGCAAACTTTGTCCAGACTGCAAGCAGGCGTATCGTCCGAATCCAAAACTCATCGCCAAAGTCGGACTCCCGTCAGACACTAAAACGCTGTATCGCAAACCGGTTGCCACCGAGAACGAGAAAGGCGAAGTCGAGGAACCGCCGCCGTGCGAAAAGTGCAACGACACTGGCTACTTCGGTCGCACCGGCATCTTCGAGTACATCGAACTGAGCCCCGCGATCAAAGAGTTAGTCATCAAGGGCGCTGACGCGAATGCGATCCGCACTCAAGCACGCACGGAAGGCATGACCGTCTTCTCAAAAGATGCCCTGCGCCATGTCGCCAAAGGGATCACGTCTCTCGAAGAGTTGCAACGAGTCTTCAAACCGGCACCGTAGTCACGATGCAGCTCGGTTTGGAAAACCGGGCTACGGAATCGTTCTACGCCAAAATCTTCTCAACCACGTTCCCGCCCACGTCCGTCAGGCGGTAGTCGCGGCCCTGGAACCGGAAGGTCAGCCGTTTGTGGTCCAGGCCGAGCAGATGCAGGATCGTGGCTTGCAGGTCGTGGACGTGGACTTGGTCTTCGGTGACGTAGTAGCCGATCTCGTCGGTTTGACCGATCGACTGACCGGGTTTCACGCCGCCGCCCGCGAGCCACATGGTGAAGGCTTCGAGATGATGGTCACGACCGAGCGAGTCGCGAGCTTCTCCTTGTGGCGTGCGACCGAACTCGCCGCCCCACACGACCAGCGTGTCGTTGAGCAGACCGCGTTGCTTCAGATCCCGCACCAGCGCGG
>JAYUFI010000547.1:0-4888 GCA_043738805.1 Planctomycetaceae bacterium
CTCGATGTTGATGAGCTTCATCAAGCGCTCGACATTGAAGTGCTCGGCCTAGATCGCGATGTCCAACACATGACCGAAGAAGAGTTGATGGCCGAGGCGTCACGCCTTGAGACGGAACGTGGGAAACTGGCAGCCGAGATGGAGCAGAAGGCGCAAATCGTGATGACCTACCTCGCTCGACTTCACGCAGACGGCTATCTTGCCACCGCTTTCACTGCAATGCTCGACAACAAATTGCTGATATTGTCAGCCGAGGATCGCGAAATGTTGGCCACGTCATTGGACAATGTAGGGATCTGACTGTTCAACCAATTTGTCGGGCGAGTTACTTCCTGCAAAGCGGCAATTAGGACTGCCGATCACAGAAAATGCGTGCCGAATTGCAACGTCGGAAACAATTTGGAGCCAGATGTAATTCTTGTGAGAGTCTATCATTTGGCCGTGGTAAGGGACTATTTTCATGGCAGTTCAAAAAAACTATGTCGATGACAAGCCGGTTGATCACAGTGCGGCATTCGCCAAACGCATGGGATGGAGCAATCATCAAAAGCCCCCTCAGAACGGCAATGGATCTATGATTGGCTGTCTGCTATTTGTCTGCGCTCTCATCGCACTTCTTATCGCTAGTCTACGTAGCGGCCCATCCGTGTACGATCCGGTGCGTGACGGTCCAACTTCTTATGTTCCTCGTGAGTGAAGTTGTCGACTTCCCTGGTCCCGCATCGTCCGATCCGGTGCGTCGCGCCCCAACTAGGAACGTGCGAATGGCAACAGTTCTTGATTCGGTATTTCCGCTTGCGGTGATTTTCCGCAAAGTTGCACGTGAAAAATGTGGGGTGACGTACCTACTGCTTTGGAGAGACGAACGATGGGGGCCTGCCCCCGCCCCCCGCCGACAGTCACGCCGCGAAAGTCTCAACGGAGCGTGGAAAATATGGTGGTGAAGTTTGTCGAAAATTTTGGGTATCATTCGACCACGTCGAGACTTCCACCATTCTTTCTGTCGGACGAAACCAAATGATCGACGCCTCACCTTCTGGTTCCATCTGCTCAACATCACCGCTCGATGAGTTGCGAGAATGCCGAGTCTGTTCGCTCGAAAAGTCGTCCCGCGAATTCGGCTGCGAGGGAAAGGTGTGCCGACGATGCCGAAGTGATGCCGAGCGACTGAGACGGCACCGCAAACGGCTACGCACGACGGCCCGTGGCGTTCGGCAACTTGCACAAGCCGAAGACATCCCCCAAATCCATGCCGCCGCTTCCCGCTTGGTGAAGCGGTTCCCGCCGCAACGACTGGCCGAGATGTTTCAACAACTGCTCACCGCAGCCAAGCCCGCGTCACCGGTCATCGCACACACGCTCCTTGGCGTTTTGAAGTTCCGGCTGCTGGCAGAGTCACTACCCACCAAGATCGAATTGCCAGAAACGCTCGAAGCCAAGAAACGAGCCCTCGCACGGGAGTTGAGTGTGTTCGTGCTCGAAAACCCACACACGGTTTCCGGGCTGCTCGTTGAACTTGGCTGGAAGGTCGAACCGCCCGAAGCGTCAGAACATCGCACCGCTGACCATGCCGATTGATTCGCATTCCGTCCACAATTCACACAGCAACAAGCAAAGCGTCGAAGTCAAACGAGAACGACGTGTCGATGACGCGGAACGAGTCGGCGATGATGTTGCGGCCAGAGCCGGGATTGATGATGTCGGTGCCTGCGCCGCCCATCAGCACGTCGTTGCCGCTCTCGCCAAGCAATGTGTCGGTGCCCGCATCGCCGAACAGCAAATCGTTCCCGGCCGAACCCATCAGCAAGTCGTTCCCCTTGCCGCCAAACAAGACGTCATTGCCGTTGCC
Organism: Planctomycetaceae bacterium; assembly: GCA_043738805.1. Taxonomy (GTDB): domain Bacteria; phylum Planctomycetota; class Planctomycetia; order Planctomycetales; family Planctomycetaceae; genus SXKJ01. The sequence goes on from JAYUFI010000547.1 coordinate 1,850, forward strand.
GCCACGGAGCGAGTCATTGCCATCCGAGCCTTGAAGGAAGTCGTTGCCATCCCCGCCGTCGATGATGTCGTTGCCACTGCCGCCGGTGAAGGTATCGTTGCCAACTCCGCCACTGAAGACGATGCCCCGCGTCATGGCTCTGGCGTCGAGGGAGTCGTTGCCCGCGTTGCCAAAGAACGCGACGGTTCCTGCGAAGCCGTTCAACGACGCATCCAGCGTCAGGCGATCGCTGCGATTGGAACCTTGAAACTGAACTGCGCTGACATGTTCCAACGCCACGGGAGCAATCAAGTCGGGTGACGTCCGAGAACGGCGAACGTGCAACTTGCCATCGACGATCAGCGCAATCTCGATTCCGCCAGCAGTCGGCAGGATGACCGAGATTGGTTCTGCAACATTGGTCACGGTCACTTGAACGTCTTGCGTGACGACGTTCGCCCCGTCACTCACCTTCACGGTCACGAGATAGACGTTGTCGTGATTGGCGTCAGTCGGATGCTCGAAGTCCGGCGCGGACTGAAACGACAATTCGCCGCTGGTTGAATTGATGGCGAACAAGTCCGCATCCGCGCCACCTGCCAGCGAATAGCTCAACTTGTCGTCGTCCGAGTCAGTTGCAGCGACAGTCTGAATCGCCGTTGTATTCTCCGGTACGTTCACCAGCCTTACCGAAGTGAACGTCGGCGGTTGGTTGATGTCGCCAAGGTATCTCGCCAACGCGAACTCACCGTGCCCGGAGTTGTTGGTCGTAGCAATTCCTGCGACGACCAACTTGCCGTCCGGTTGCAACAACACACTTTTGGAAAACGCGCTCGGTGTCCCAAAGTCAGTCGTCACTTTCCCACTGACACCGAATGTCGTGTCCAATGATCCATCGTCGTGATATCGGACCAATGCGAAATCACTACCATCGCTCGAACCGACAGTGATCTTGCCATCGAGTTGAAAACAAAGACTCGTTCCTAATTCGGGCGTCAGTATTCCATCTCCGTCAAGCGACGTGTCCAACGAACCGTCGTTGTTGTAGCGGGCAATCACAAAACCGTTGCTGATGCTTCCCGCCACGACAATCTTTCTCTCCGGGTCCACCGCCACACTTTTCGCTCGGTCTATCGACGTTCCGAAGTCAGTCGTCAACTTGCCATCTCTATCAAACGTCGAATCCAGCAAGCCGTCACTGTCATAACGGGCCAACGCGAAATCCTCGTTGCTGCCATCGGAAGTGAATCCCGCGACGACGATCTTGTCGTCAGCCTGTACCGCGACACTGTAGGCAACGTCGGTCGATGTTCCGAATGCGGTAGTGAGTTTGCCGTCCCCATCGAACGACGAATCCAACGAGCCATCGCTCTTGTAACGAGCCACCGCAAAATCGTAGTCGCTGCCGTTGTCCATGTAGCCCGCTGCGATGATCTTACCGTCCGACTGCAACGCCATACTTTCGGCTTGGCTGTGCGACGTTCCAAAACCAGTTCTCACTACTCCATCCACGCCAAAAGACGTGTCGAGCGAACCGTCGCTGTTGTACCGGACCAATCCGAAATCGACGCTGAATGAGTCGGCGATGCGTCCGGCAACCACGATCTTGCCGTCCGTCTGGATGACGATGCTGGTGGCAATTCCTCTCGCCTCTCCGAAACTCGTGGTCAACGTTCCGTCGTCATCGAAAGACGTGTCGAGCGTCCCATCGGTGTTGTAGCGTGCTACCGTGAAATCGTAGTTGCTATCTAAGGTGGTCCCGGCGACAACGATCTTGCCATCACTTTGAAGAGCAACGCTTAGCGATTGTGCTGATGCAGTACCAAAATCGGTCGTGACCTTTCCCCCAACGCCGAAACTCGGATCAAGGTCGCCCGCGGCGAGCAGACAACGAGTTTCGAGCGACTCCGCAGCGGCGGAGATTGGCCACAAGCGGCAACGCTTGGACCTGCGGCTTGGATACGTCCACCGCGCGACACACGCTTGGAACAACGAGAACCACCCGGCCAGTCGCATGGCATCCTCCAGCATCGTTGAGAACTCAGAACCAATGTCTGCTGTCGTCGCGAAACGACACGAAGAGCCAGCCAACCTAGACCTGCAACCGAACCATCACAAGCAACAAGCATCGGAATCGCGGCGAGCGACTCCAAAAGCAACCGGCAAGTCCGGTTGTTCGCCCTTTTTGTCATTCGCACCGAAGCCCGATTTTTCGAGCCGACTCCAGATCAGGAATCGTACTACCCTCGTCCGATCGCACCTGGGCCTCCCCGGCCGGGTGCCCCGTCGCCCGCCCGCTTCCCACTCGCTGTAACCAACATCTCGGCGCGGATTCACTCACACGCTCCCATCCGCTCGCCCCGCCATCAACCGCCGCACCGCGTCCGCCTCGCTCACCGCCTTCGAGCATCTAAGCTCGCGCCGGCTGTCGTTCTCGCCCAACTCACGACAACACCCCCTCGCCGTGAGCCATTGCCGGAGTCAGGTCGTCTATGTCGTCAGGTCGTAATCCCGCGAGCCTCGCAATCTCTCCCTTCACGTCGTCGGAGAGCGCCGGCCAGACTTCAATCAATTCTCGTCTACGCTTGGGCAAAGAACTCGTCGTCGGAAACGCCGTCTGTGGGTGTGAGGCGAAACTTGCGGCGGGCACCTTTCACGTAGGCGGGATTCACGTCCTACGCCGAGACCAAATCACCGGGCACCGATTGCGGCGAGTCCCAATTCTCACGGAACTCGCGGACGTCCGCGCGTTCGATCACCACGTCGGGCGAGAGCCACGGGATGCTCAACTCGTATTCGGCAACGTCGTGACCGGCTGCGAACTTCGCGAGGCATTCACCGCTGGCGGGAATAAACAGATTCGCCAAGTTTTGGTTCTGTCGAGTGGCTTCCAACTGTGTGACGATCGCTTCCGACAGCAGTTGCAAAGCCGCCTCACGAGTGACGGCACAACCCACCAAATCGAATTCGAGGCAATGCGCCACCCACTCGCCATCTTCCTCGTAGAACACGACACGCAGCGGCACACGAAGAGCGTTCATTGTCTCTGCCCTCAAACGG
>JAYUFI010000548.1:0-1833 GCA_043738805.1 Planctomycetaceae bacterium
TTTTGAAATCCAAGTACACATGGCTCTCTCGACCGACCTCGAAATCCTGAACCGCGTGCAGCGCGACGTATCGGGCTGCTTCTTGCAGTACGTCGGGGATTGCTGGCCGTGGACCTCGATCGGTGCTGACGGCGACAAGCTCAAATCGGTAGTGAGCCAGTGTGTGGATCGCCAACGTGAGTCGATTCGGTTGATGACCGAGTACCTCGCTCCGCGTCAAACGCGCGTCGAATCCGGAGCGTTCTCTGCTGACTTCACGGACCTGCATTACGTCTCGTTGAAGTTCTTGATCAAGCAGTTGGCTTCGACACAATCGCGTGTGGTGGAGTCGATCGACCGGACGAAGACGATGTTGCCGAGCGGCGACGAGGTTTTGGAAATCCTCGAAGTAGTCAGTCGGAACGAGCATGAGAATCTGGTGGCACTCAAGGCCAGTGATTCTTAGTGGTGGCATCAGGACGTAGCACGGGCGACTCGCCTGTGTTGTTGTCCGATCGGATCACAGGTGAGCCGCCTGTGCTACGGTTTGAAAACCGTGCTCCGGAGAGACCTCGTGCAGCTCATCGACACTCATGCTCATCTCGATGAGGACGCTTTTAGCGAGGATGTGGATGACGTCATTGCGCGGGCGATTGAGTCGGGTGTGATCGCGATGGTGGCGGTGGCTACGACCGCAAGCAGCAGCCGCACGACGATCGAGATTGCGGCTCGCGTGCCGAATGTGTTTGCGTCGGTGGGCATTCATCCGAATTATGCGGCTCAGGCGAAGCCCGGTGATTGGGAGCTGGTTGAGGAGTTGGCCGCCTCGCTGAAGGTGGTCGCGATCGGCGAGACCGGGTTGGATCGGTACTGGGATCACACGCCGTTTGAAATTCAGCTCGATTATTTTCGCCGACAGATTGAATTGGCACGAAGTCGATCGCTGCCGTTCATCGTGCATTGTCGCGAGGCGGAGCCGGATGTGGTCGCGGTGTTGCGCGACGCCGCTGGATCGGGGACGCTCAAGGGAGTGATGCACTCGTTCTGCGGCAGTGAAGAGACGCTCGATGTCGCGTTAGAAGTTGGACTACACATCTCCTTCACGGGGATGTTGACCTTCAAGAAGAACGAGCCGTTGCGTCAACTCTCGAAGAAGATTCCGCTCGATCGGTTGCTGGTGGAGACCGACTCGCCGTACTTGCCTCCGCTGCCTCATCGTGGCAAACGGAATGAACCGTCGTTCGTGCGGCATACGGCAGAGAGTTTGGCGGAGGCTCACGGTATGTCGCTCGATGAGATGGCGGCGATCACGACGGCGAATGCGCGGCGGCTGTTTGGCTTGCCGGATGGTCTCACTTGAAGCGACTTCAAAATTCGTAGCGCAGGCGGCTCGCCTGTGCGTTTATTGGCAAAGGACACAGGCGAGCCGCCGGTGTTACGTTGCGGAATCAAATCTCTGTTTCCAAAGGTTGAACAAAAATGACAGCAGTTCGCTCACAACTCGATCAATTGAAGAGTCTGACAAAAGTGGTTGCGGACACCGGCGATTTTGAATCAATGCGGCAGTATCTCCCACAGGATGCGACGACGAATCCGTCGCTCATCTTGTCGGCCGCGTCGAAGCCGGAGTATGCGTGGCTCGTTGAGAAAGCGATTACCGATCGCAAGGACTCCGGGCTTGCGGGAGCGAAACGCGTTGAAGATGTGATCGACAATGTGCTCGTGAATTTCGGGTTGGAGATTCTGAAGATCGTGCCTGGCCGAGTTTCGACAGAAACCGATGCGCGGCTGTCATTCGACACGACGGGGACAATCGCGAAGGCTCGGCAACTGATTCGGCTGTATGAGGCGCAA
>JAYUFI010000549.1:0-4888 GCA_043738805.1 Planctomycetaceae bacterium
TGAAATCTGAGCGTTGGTTTCCGAGCTTTTAAGAGGCGCTCGCACTCGCTTCGGGTTACTCTGTCGGCTTGCCGCAACGTTGGCGAGAAATTGGGCCGGTGGACGCACCGTTTCGTCGTCTTGCGGGTCTGCCTATACTCGCCGCCGCTTCGTTTGTGGAGATCAACGGTGCGAGGATCAAAGGGATTCTCGCCGAGCACTTCACCTGCGAGTGAGTTTGATAAGGATCGTGGACATGAAACTGTGGAAGCTGGTCTTCGGAATCCTCTTGTTGGCGGGCGGCCTGTCCGTCTTGGTTCCTGCGGTGCGAGCGGCGATCACGCCGGATCAACGCAAGGAACTCAATCAAATCAAAGATGATGTGGGCGACGCTACGAAGCTCGTCAAAGAAAAAAAGTTTGACGAAGCGGGCAAGCTGCTCGATGAACTGACGTCGAAGCTCGAAAAGCTCGCGAAAGATGCGGACCTCAAACCGACCGACAAGCTGCTCGCTCCGGCACACATGTTGATCGACAAGCAACGTCAGATATTGCTCAAGCAAAGTGGAGCAGGAAAAGGAAAAGAAGGAGGCGACGAGATCAGCTTCACGAAGCAGATTGCTCCGTTGTTGAACTCAAAATGTTTGACCTGTCACGACAACAACGCGGCCGGACGACTGCAACTGGATTCATTCGCCGAGATGAAAAAAGGGGGGAAGAGCGGGGCCGTGTTGCAGATTGGCCAACCGCAACGGAGTCTGCTCATGGCACGCCTCACGGCTCCCGGGCCGCAACGCATGCCCAAAGATGCGGCCGCGCTTTCCAATGACGAGTTGAACCTTGTCGGCACTTGGATCAAGCAAGGAGCTAAGTTTGACGGCGACGATGAAAACACGAAGCTCAGCGATTATGGCAAGCCGGGTGCGAAGCCGAAGAACACCGCCCCCGTGAAGATCGCAAAAGCGACCGGCAAAGAAAAAGTCCACTTCATCAAGGACGTCGCGCCCGACATCGTCAGCACGTGCGTTCGCTGTCACAGCGGTGCGAACCCGCGCGGCGGATTTCGCATGGTCACTTTTGAAGACATCATGCGCGGCGGCAACAGTGGCGAAGTCATTATCCCCGGCGATCTCGAAAACAGCCGCTTGTGGACCATGATCAACGGCGGTGACGGCACGGCGACAACGCCCCGCATGCCTCCCGGCCAGTTGCGGATTACCAGAACGTGGTACGCGAAACTCAAGCTCTGGATCGAAGAGGGAGCCAAGTACGACGGCGAGGATCCGAAGATTCCGCTCGCACGACTGGTCCCGACCGAAGAAGATCTGCTGTTAGAAAAATTGGCGAAGCTGACCGCCGACGAATTCCTCGTCAAACGTAAAGAGCAGACTCACGATCAATGGAAGAAGGCGCTCGCGAAGGAAGAGGCGACCGAAGTTGAAACCGCTGAGTTGTACGTCTACGGCAACGCCATGCCCGATCGGCTCAAGCAAATCGCCGAATGGGGCGAGGAACACGCTAAGCTGCTCCGCTCCACGTTCAAGCTCTCGAATGAAACAATCTGGAAAGGGAAGCTCGCGGTCATCGTCTACAAAGATCGTTTCGGTTACGGCGAGTTCAGCCAGACGATTAACAACCGCGAACCGGACCCGGCGATCGCAGGACACTCGATCGTGACGACGGGGCACGATAATGCCTACGTCGTGATTGAAGATGTCGGCGATACCGGCACCGCACAGAAGCCCGACGCACGGCTCAATTTGATCGACCAAATGACGGGCGCGTTTTTGAAACGTACAACCAAGCCGATGCCCGAATGGCTGATTCGCGGAGCCGGTCTGGCGATGGCCACGAAGGAAGTGGGTGGTGACAACGAGTTCTTAAAAGGTTTGCGATCTGCCGCTCAAGACGCTGTCCGAGGTCTCGAAAAACCAGACGACCTTTTCGGCGAAGGAAAGTTCTCGCCGGGTGACATGGCTCCCGTCGGCTTCACGTTGGTGACGTTCATGATCCGCGAAGCCTCGGTGCCGAAGTTTGTGCAATTCGTCAACGCGTTGCAGACAGGGGCCGACCTGAAGACCGCCGTGAACAACGTCTACAAACCAGCCACGACGCAAACCCTGGCACTCGGTTACCTCAACGCGCTGGGAAGCTCCGGCGGTGCGGTGAAGAAGAAGCCGAAGAAATAAAGACGCGAACGCGACTACGTAGCCGTCACGCTCCGCGTGACGAGCCGGTCGCGTTATCGCGGCAGCTATCAAGCCCCATTTGAAAGTCTCTTGGACATTCGGCTCATCATGCGGAACGTGATGGCTACGTAATTTAGCCTCACGTTGAAAGACTCATGACAGATATCGTCATCATCGGCGGCGGCGTGATTGGGTTGTCGGTTGCGTATGAACTGGCAGGGCAGGGGGCCTCGGTTCAAATTTTGGAGCGAGGCTCTTTCGGCCGAGAGGCTTCGTGGGCCGGTGCGGGAATGATCATGCCCGCTGACCCGCAGCGAGCCACGACTTATGAAGCTCGTCTGCGCGCGGAGAGTTTTATTCGTTGGCCCGCTTGGTCGCGACAACTCTTCGACGAGACCGGCATCGACAACGGCTTTGTGAACTGCGGTGGCATTCAGCTTTCGGCAGAATCGTCCGCTGCTGAACTCGCCCACAGTGCTCAAAAATTGCGAGCGGACGGCGCAGTCGTCGAAGAGTTGAATACAGACGAGTTGCGACGACTCGAACCGAACATCAATCGTGAAATCACGAACGCCATTCATCTGCCGCAAATGTGCCAAGTGCGAAACCCTCGGCATCTCAAAGCTCTCATCGCGGCGTGCCATGCTCGCGGCGTCGTGATGACCACCGGAGCGGCGGTCATGAACTTTGAACGACAAGGCTCGCACATCACCGCCGCGAATACGGCAACTGGTACGATCCGAGCGGATCAATTCGTGGTCTGCGGCGGCGCTTGGAGTCAGTCGATTCTCGCGGCGGCGAAATGCTCAATTGAAGTCGAGCCGGTGCGCGGCCAAATCGTGCTGCTCGAAGATCTCACACAACCGCTTCGACGCATCATTGAAGTCGGCACGCGATATCTCGTGCCCCGTGCCGATGGAAAAATCTTGATCGGCTCGACCGAAGAGTGGACCGGGTTCGACAAAGGAAACACCGCCGAAGCAGTCGCGGAGCTCATTCGCTTCGCCACCGATCTTGTTCCCGCACTCAAGGCCGCTCACGTCGATCGTTTTTGGTCCGGCTTGCGACCACATGCCAAACGAAGAACTCCGATCCTGGGGCAAATTCCGGAAACCGACAACCTCTTCGTCGCCGCCGGACATTTCCGTTCCGGCTTGATGCTCTCACCGATCACGGGCCTGCTGATGCGTCAGTTGTTGCTGGGCCAAGAGACCGCCATGCCGATGGAAACAACGTAGCGGAGTCACACGGATTAGGCCCAGACGAAGATCAGGGAGTGGGTCAGTTTGAACGATTGTCGTCTTTCGCTCCGCGAAAGAACGCCCTTTCGCGGAGTGAAATGGGGCGAAACTGACCAACTACCGAAAATCGAAACTCAATGACAGGGAACCAGCATGTCGCGCATGGCCATCATCGGAGCCGGTCCCATCGGGCTTGAGGCCGCGTTGTTGGCTCGACAAGCGGGCCACGAGGTGCAAGTCATCGAGCAAGGTTGCGTCGCTAATAACGTGCGCGAATGGGGGTACATCAAACTCTTCACGCCGTTCGCGATGAACTCATCCGAGCAGGGCAGGGGGGCGGTCGCGCGAGCCTTCGGTGCAGACTCACTGCCGCGTGATGACGAGCTGCTCACCGGTCTTCAGTTTGCCGTGAGCTATTTGATACCGCTCAGCCGCGTCCCCGAACTTTCCGGTTGTGTCTACGAACAACTCGAAGTCCTGTCGATCAGCCGCCAGCGATTCGGCAAGACGGACGGCATCGGTCAACAGGCTCGTGCGGCTGATCCGTTTCAATTGCTGCTGCGAGCGAACAACGAAAAACGGAGCGAGTTCGTCGTCGCCGCCGATGTCGTGCTTGATTGCTCCGGCACGTACCCGCATCACAACGGAATCGGGGCAGGGGGGCAGCGGCTTCCGTTCGAGCCGCGTTATTTGAGCGATGACCACTACCGCATTGCTCCGATCACGTCATCGCAATACGCCAATCAAACGACATTGGTTGTCGGTGCGGGTTACTCGGCAGCAACGGCAGTCATCGAGCTGTCTGAACTCGCAAAGGCCAACCCGCAAACCAAAACGAAGATCATCTGGCTGACACGACCGCTGCCCGATGGCTCCTGCCGCATGGTGCCGATCCCACGTATTCCGAATGATCCACTTCCCGAACGTGACCGCATCGCCCAACGAGCGAACGAGCTTGCCTTGAGCAGCGATCCTCCGGTCGATTGGCATCGCGATGCACAAGTCGTCGGCTTCGGGATTCCCGACGAGACCAAATTCAAAGTCATCATCGAGCAGCGAGTTCCAGGCTCACCATCAGGGCAGGGGAGAGATTTGTTTTCGCGTGCTGAATTGCACGTCGATCACCTCATCGCCAACGTCGGCTATCGCCCCGATCGCACGATCTATGAAGAGTTGCACATCCACGAATGCTATGCGACGCAAGGACCGATCAAACTGGCGGAAAAGTTGCTGGGCGAAACGTCACCCGATTGCCTGGCTCAAACGAGTCACGGCTGCGACGTACTCAAAAACCCGGAGCCCAACTTCTTCATCCTGGGATCGAAGAGCTACGGCCGCAATTCAAACTTCCTGCTGCGAACCGGCCTTGAGCAAGTGCGTGAAGTGATGGCGCTGATCGTGAGCAGCCCGTAGTGCAAGCTTCCAGCTTGCAACTCAACCGACTGACTGTGACGCTGCGGACCAACAGAGCGATCAAGAC
>JAYUFI010000550.1:0-1832 GCA_043738805.1 Planctomycetaceae bacterium
GACGATGGAAACCGACACGAACAGCGACGGCATCAGCACTCGCGTTGACAGCGATGAAATTGTGCTTGATCTGACACACTCCACCGGCTTCGTCGCTCAAAGCGGCGACAGCTTCTTCACGGGACGAGGCACGCATCCGCGATACACGACCATCGAACTAGAAGGCGTCACAAACGGCGAACGGCAGCGGATCGAAGAAGTCTCCGTGATCGGAGTTGAGTCATGAGCCTACAAGCTCTCTTCGGGGAACAGGTCTCACGCATTGAAGACGCGCAGGATGTCGAACAGCTCAAGCGAGTGCTCATCGACATTCTCTCGTCGGCGGCACCGATTCGGCTGGGGACTCCTCTCAAGCTCGATAACCGCACCAACAGTGCCGCGATTCAGGTCGTCAACAATGGTCGCGACGACAGCGTAGGGCTGAGCATCAGCGACAAGTCTGGGCGACAGACGACGCTCGGCATCGGACTCGGCAACACGGGACTGGTCGCCAACGAGATCATCCCTGACCGCAACTTCGTGCTCGACCCCGCAACCGTCCAGGCGAAGTACGCTGGCCAGAACGTCGGCAGTGGATATGGGGCACAAGCCAGCGGCACCGGCATCTTCGGCAAGCTGAAGAACATGCTAGTCAAGCCGGGCTGGGGCAGGCTTCTTGACAGTTACATCAAGTCGCTCAAGACGTGGCACCCACCGAACACAGCCGATCAGTTCTCTCTCAACGGCAACAACAAGTGGTGGCCGAGCGACCCGTGCGGATGGGCGATCGTTCATTGCACCGTCTTGGCGGTCAACGCCGACACGCTCACATGCCAAGTTATCAACGACAGCAGCGGCAGTGACCCGGCAGGAATCATCGGCAGCACAATTACCGTGTGCAAACCGTGGTGGCTGATGAGAACTCCGTTTGACGGACAGACGATTGACGGCATCACCTACACCTACAGCGACAATCAGCATCGCAAGGCGAACAACGGGACAACGACTGAGAATCAAATCGTCCACCCGTACTACAAATCCAGCGATGTTTATGGGACGCCGTCGAAGATTTACGCACGCTGGTCGTGCAATGGAACAGACAAGGCATCTGTCTGGTACATCGACGTCAACACCGATGCGAGAACGTGGGCGGCAACATGATCGGAGTCAGCGCCTGTGGTGGGCGAGTGCTGAATCAAAGCAAGTACGCGGAGCAGCAAGCTGTCGGCGGTCAATTCACGGGACCAATCGCGCGGCATCTGATGTACTTCGTCTGCCCAATGGGAAACTGGCGAGCAGCAATGTCGCCGATTATCGACCGGATGAGCCTCTTCAACGGTCGCCGGATTTTGGCCGTTGCCTACCGCGACGTGAGCGAGATCAAGGCAGTCGAGAATTTCTGCGGACAGTGGTTTGATGAGATTCTTCCGTGTGCCAACGTGAAAGAGATGCGAGAAGTTGTCGCGTGGCTTCCGTGTCTGGAGAGACTCCTGAGTAGTCGCCAGAACGACTGCATCTTCACGGCACACGCCAAGGGAGTAATCCACTCCGAGAACCCCTCGATCAAAAAGTGGACCAGAGAGATGCACGAGATCAATCTCGACTACTGGCCCGCCGTTGAAGCAGCACTCACTCGCGGGGCGATGTGCGGAGCGTTCCGCAGAACCGGAAAGTTCCCGCGAATTGCGCACGTGAATGGCGAGCAATCGGACTACGAACGCTGGCACTACAGCGGAACCTTCTACTGGATTCGGTCCAAAGACTTGTTTGCTCGCGACTGGCGCAACATGGACTGGACTTGGTACGGCACCGAGTCATACCCCGGAGTTCAGTTCTCGCCGGAGCAGTGCCAG
>JAYUFI010000551.1:0-4886 GCA_043738805.1 Planctomycetaceae bacterium
CCCGGACTGATTGTTGGAATCGCTTCGGGTCCGGGGGCTAACGCCGCCCGGCTCGCCAAGTCATCGCGCGAGACCAACCACGTCGCCACCGGCACGACGATCATCACCGCCATCGCGACAACGAGCACGCCGTATCGAGCGGCCGATGAACTCCGCCGCATCGCTCGCGCGATCACACCCGCCAGCAACGCCACGAGCGCGAACTGCCACAGCGACTGCACCAGCATCCAACCGAGTCGCTCAACGAATTCGTTCATACTGGCTGCTCCTGTTCTTGGACTGCGGCAGCCTGCTGCCGCTTTCAAGTCCCACAGCCTGCTGTGGGACGAATCGCCGCACGAGATTGATCCACGAAATCGATGATGCAGCAGGCTGCATCAGCTCAAAGCGGCAGCGGGGCTGCCGCAGTCCAAACAAGACCCATCACGTCTTCCCCTCCATCTCCTCGAGCAACTTCCGGGCTTCCTCAATCTCCTGCTTCGAGGCTTTGCCGGACGCGAGCGCTTGCAGCACAAGGCTCATCGCCGAGCCGTCATAGACCTTTTCAATCAGTTCGGTGAGGAATTTCTTCGCCGCCCGCTCGCGAGTCATTGCCGCGCGATAGACCAGCGGCGTCGCCTTCTCGTCCCGTTTGACCAGCCCTTTGGTCAGCATCACCGAGAGCATCTTCACGGTGGTGGAGTAGTTCGTCCCCTTGGCCTCGTTGAGCCGCGTGTGAACGTCCCGCACGGGACTCGGCCCCAGTTCCCAGAGAATCCGCAAAATCTCCAACTCGACCGCCGTCGGCTGAGACGATCCCATTTCCCGCATGGCTCCACCTCCGCAATTCGATGCCGCAGTCCAATCAGCGAAACCCTTCGCCACGCGGACTGTAGCGAAGACGTTCGCTATGGCAAGCTGGGAATCAGCGAACACTTTCGCCAACTGCCATCAGCCAGTGGATGGCAGACAAACAGGTCACACAGCTTGCCGTTGAGGCAAGCTGTGTGCGAAGCACCGAAAATCTGAGTCTGATGGTCGCTCAAACGAGCTGCGGCAGCTTTGGGCTCATCCTCCACGATGAGCTTCCGACGCCTTCGCTGCCCAGGTTCTGCAAGCCTGGGCCACCCGCAGAAGAAATGCAGCCGAACTCAATCGCACCGACTGAAAAAATCAGCCAGATCTTGGTGACAAAATGAAGTTGGCTTCGATATCTAGCTGGGAAGCCAACTGGTAAAGCAATTTCTGATCGACAAATGCCAAACAACTTGTCTCATACCAAGCAGAGATCGCAGTGAGCGTTTCGTGGGATCAAATTGTCGGCGATCATGGCGAAATGATCTTTCGAGCCGCCTATCGCGTGCTACGCGACGACGGTGATGCGGAAGACATTACCCAGGAAGTCCTGCTGGAGGCTTACCGAAAGCACCAAACGCAGGGGACGGTGCCGGAACCGGCGTTGCTGCGCCGCATGGCAACGGTACGGGCCATTGATCGGCTGCGACGACGAAAGCCTGTCCAATCACTCGACGACGTGATCGCGCATGACGAAAGAGAGTCGCTGCTGATGCTCAGCGAGCAGCAGGAGCAGATGAGCCGACTTAAGCAGGCTCTCGCAACTCTTCCTCGGCGGGAAGCCGAGTGTGTTCTGTTGCGATATTTCGAAGGGGCGAGCAATCGCGACATCGCCAAGATGCTCAACACGACCGAGACCGCGATCTCAACCGCGCTCCACAAGGCCCGGACGAAACTGCGACAGGCGATGGAGCTTCACACAGATTGCGGGAGGAAACCATGACCGAGAATCAAACCCGTCCGTTGTTTTTCGCCGACGAACTCGATGCAAGCATCCGTGTTCCCTTGAGCGATCTGGCCTCACAAGGACCGGATGAATCTCGGCTGCAGGCGTCGTTGGAACGCATCCGTCGGCGGTCCCCTGCGAATGATAAGATCGAGATTCGGAGATCAGCGCCGCGCGGACACCGCTTAATGGCATCGGCGGCGTGCCTGTTGATATTGCTGTGGTTTGGCGCACAGACAAAAGCCTGGGGACAAGTCGCACAGGATCTCCAACGGACGGCGGTGGCTGCGTCGTCGGCAGACCAATCGCCGATCAATTCTCCCAAAGAGGTCGGCTCTGTGATGCGCTTCGTGTTAATCGTGCATGTCTTCAGTCATCTGGGAGGAATGCTCGGCCTGATGATCGTCTGGATTTTGAGCCTTTGGCGCTGGCTGCTGGCGATGTGGCGACCGACGAAAGTTCCACACCGAACTCGGAGGATTCACGTTGTCGCCCTGTCTCTTTATGGATTGGCGATTGTCTTGGGTTCCTGCTGGAGTGAGGTCACATTTGGCAGGTTGTGGCGCTGGGATCCTCGAGAAGCATTCGCGTTATTGACTCTCTGCGTCGGGATCGTGTGGTATCTGAGTGTCGATGAAGACCAGGGCAATGCCATTCTTCAGGTCATCCGCCGCACCGTCATTGCCTCGATGTCATTCGGTCTGGTCATGCTGATGCAGGGCCTGGCCATCCCTTATAGTCGGCAAAACCAGTCGTATGGATTTCCATCAATCGTCCTGATCCTGCTGGCTGCAAACCTGGCGGCCGTGCTCGCATCGCGGTGGTGGTTCGCGAGCAGACAAAATGCGTCCCCGACGTGAGGACGATACGTCCGCCGCAGGCGGCATAGCTTGCCGTCGTGCCGAGTGATGTGCGAAGCACCGCAAATCGGAGGTTGATGTCACTCAAAAGAGTGGGGGCAACCTTGGGTTCATCGTCCCCGCCAAGTTTCCGACGCCTGTGGCGGGATCGGGTTTTGAACTCGCATCTTGCCGCTTCGGAAAAATTCGGGCTGTCGCGTGTAAGATTTCGCCGCCGTCCGAGTTAATCGTTTGGAAGGCGAAGTGAAACGTGGCGAATGACGCATTCACCGATGCCAGTCTCAAAACTAACAACGCGAAAGATGACCGTGGACGAGACGCCGCGAACACGTCCGAGCTTGCTGCTGCGGCTGCGGGGCGAGCGTGATGAGAGGGCGTGGGCGGAGTTCTTGGTGCTGTATGAGCCGCTGGTGTTGCGGCTGATGCGGCGGCGCGGCTTGCAGGAAAGTGACGCTCGCGACACGACGCAGCAGGTGCTATTGCGAATCAGCGGGGCGATTGAGCGTTATCAGCCGGATGGGGCCGAGGCGTCGTTTCGGCGGTGGTTGTTTCGGGTGGCTCGGAATGTGGTCGTCACGTTTTTAATGAGGCAGTCGCGGCAGCCGGAGTTATTTAATGATCGTCAGATTGCGGAGGTGCTTGATGCGACATTGGCGGTCAGTTCGGAGTCGGACCTGTTCGATCACGAGTATCGGCAGCAAGTGCTCGCGTGGGCGACGGAGCAAGTGCGACGCGAGTTCCGCGACACGACGTGGCAGGCGTTTGTCGAAACCAACATCAACGGCCGGTCGATTGCGGAAGTCGCCAGCGAGTTGAGTCTATCGCCCGGCAGCGTGTATGTCGCGCGCAGCCGGATCATCGCGCGACTGCGAGCGAAAGTCGAAGAGTTTGAGGCGGATCAGTAACCCGAAGCGTTAGCGAGGGCGGGCGCTCCAATCAACGAGGATCTCAAATCGAAAGTCTGTGAAGCGTTCGCCCTCGCTGACGCTTCGGGTTAGTTGGAACGAAGAAACATGAATCAACCCATCACACATTACGATCGCGATTGCCTGCAACGGCTGTTGGAGGACGGGTTGCCGGAGCCTCTTGCCAGTGAGGTGGCCGAGCACGTTGCTGACTGCGCTGAGTGTCGTGGGGAACTGGAGTCGCTGGCGGGGCAGCTGCAGTGGTGGTCGCAGGCTTGCAGCGGGGTGAAGGAGATTCTGGCTGATCCGGCGGCGTACTTGTCGGATGGTCGGAGCGGTCGGGACGGAGTCCCAACCTACGACTCGGCGAGTGATGACTCGTTCGCGACGGACTTCGCCGTGGACTTCCTTGAGCCGAGCAATGATCCCGTGATGCTGGGGCGGTTAGGCGATTATCAAATCCTCGAAGTCATCGGCCGTGGGGGCATGGGGATCGTGCTCAAGGGATATCAAAAGGAACTCAATCGGTATGTCGCGGTCAAAGTGCTGGCTCCGTATTTGGCATTGAGCGCGGCGGCTCGGAAGCGTTTCGCGCGGGAAGCTCAGGCGACGGCGGCGGTCGTCAACCCGCATGTGATGGCGATTCATGCGGTGGCCGCGAGTGCCAAGCTGCCGTATCTCGTGATGCCGTTCGTGGCCTGCGAGTCGTTGCAACAACGGCTCGATCGTCAGGGGTCGCTGGATGTGAAAGACGTTCTGCGCATCGGTCTGCAAGCGGCGAGCGGACTCGCGGCGGCACACGCTCAAGGGTTGGTGCATCGCGATGTGAAGCCCGCCAACATCCTGTTGGAAACGAGCGTTGATCGCGTGATGCTGACCGACTTCGGACTGGCCCGCGCGGTCGATGACGCGACGCTGACGAGAACCGGCATCATCGCCGGCACGCCGCAGTACATGTCGCCGGAACAAGCCAACGGCGACGCGGTCGATCATCGTTCAGACCTCTTTAGTCTCGGCAGCGTGTTGTACGCGATGTGTACCGCTCGCCCGCCCTTCCGAGCGGAGACGACGTTCGGCGTGCTGCGCCGCATTCGCGAAACCGCGCCGCGCCCGATCCGCGAGATCAACGCCGACATCCCCGAATGGCTTGAACGGATCGTGCTGAAGTTGCTGTCGAAGTCGCCGGATGATCGCATCGCCTCGGCCACGGAGATCGCGACGCTGTTGGAGCAATGTCTCGCTCACGTCCAACAACCGACTACGGTTGAGTTGCCGAAAGTAGGTTGGGCACTCTTGCCCGACCGTTTGGAAACGCAAAAGACAAAGTCGGGCAGGAGTGCC
>JAYUFI010000552.1:0-12936 GCA_043738805.1 Planctomycetaceae bacterium
GATGCACTCGGTTTGCGGACGACCGATGGTCGAGCATGTACTGGATGCGACTCGCGCGGCGGGCGTGAAGCGGATTGTTGTCGTCGTCGGCTATCAAACCGACATCGTCAAAGCGGCACTCTCACGATTTCCTGATGTCGAGTTTGCGTTGCAAGCCGAACAAAAAGGGACCGGCCACGCAGTGATGATGTGTGCTGATCAGTTAGCGAATCACGATGGTCCGACACTCGTCTTGGCGGGAGACACGCCGTTACTGCGCGGTGAATCACTGGCCGCTCTGTTGACCGAACTGCGTGAGCGTCATGCCGCGAGCGTCATTGGCACGGCAATCACCGAAAGCAATTTCGGACTCGGTCGCATCGTGCGACGTTCATCGGGTGAGTTCATGCGCATCGTCGAACAGAAAGACGCAACGCCGGAAGAGGCTGCGATTCAAGAGATCAACACGGGATGTTACGCCTTCGAGAACCGCTTGCTGTTTCAGGCACTCACCAAGATTCGGCCCAACAACAGCCAGGCCGAGTACTACCTCACCGACTGCCCCGCGATCTTGAAAGCGGAAGGACACAACGTCGTGGCAGCTCCGAAGCTCACGATCGAAGAAGCCATGGGAGTTAACACCCCCGACCAATTGGCGGAAGTCGAAGCTGTTCTGCTGCGTCGGTGATAACCGGGCGTGGTTGTTTGAACTCATTCGGAAAGCGATCGACTACTTCTGGGCTTTCTCAACCTTGAAGCCTTTATTGAATACTTTGTCAGCGAGAAAACTACGTCGGCAGAATCGGCCAACCGAGTGTGTTTGCCCAGTACCTCACAGCGGCAGAGTGTTGCTCGACGGTGCTCGCAAGTTGCGATGTCGAACAACTCAACCGTCGGGCGAGCCCCGCAAACAAATCCTCGTTCGCTCCGGGCAACGTCAGATCATCAGCCGATCCGCGCGCCATCCGCAGCGCGTCGATCAATCGGCGAAAGAACAGATAGGCCGAACGCAGCGGCTCAAACGCTTCGTTGGGAATCACGCCGAGTCGCGTCAACTCAGCAAGTCCCTCCAGCGCGTTCGGAGTGCGTAATGACGGATGCTGGCCGCCGTGAGCCAACTGCAACAACTGCACGAGGTACTCGACATCAACCAACGCGCCAGGGCTGAGCTTGGCATGAAACGTTCCCGCTCGCACAAGCTGACGGACTTGCCGCTCGCGCATCGCTCGCACAGGAACCGCATCCCAACGAGCATCACGAAAAATGAACTCGTCACGCTTCGCGACCAGAATTTCGCCAAATTCCACGTCGCCAGCGATCGGTCGCAGCTTGATCAGCGATTGCCGCTCGAACGGCCATGCGGCCCCGTCCTGAGCGAAGTAGCGGCAGAATTGCTCGCACGAAACAGCAAGGCTGCCCGCTCGTCCGTAAGGCCGCAAACGTAAATCGATGCGAAAGATTCCTGCTCGTTTGGCTTGAATCACTTTCTGAAACAGTTCGACAAAATGCTGAAAGAACTCGGCGTTCGGAATCGCATTTCGACCGTCCGTCATACCGTCGGCAGCGTACAAGAACAGCAACTCGATGTCCGACGCGAACCCAATTTCGCGTCCGCCAAGCTTGCCCAACGCAGCGACGCACCAACGACATTCCTCACGTTTCTCCAGAGTCATCGGCACGCCGTATTTCGAACGCAGTTCTGCATCAACCAGTCCGCAGGCCACGATCAACACGACTTCCGCCAACTCCGTCAGTTCGGCGGCAAACGATTCAAAGTCTGCCGCCAGTCCGGCGAGATGTCGCATATCAATCCGAAACATCTCACGATCTTTGAACGCATTCAATCGTGCGCGACGCTCGGTAAACGATGTCGCTGCGGCCAGTTCTTCGGCCAGTTCGTGGCTCAATTCAGCGGACATTTTCTGACGCTGTAAGCCGACGACATCGGTCAGCACAGGAAACAAGTTCGCGTGTTGCAGACGCAGAAAGTCTTCCCAAAAGAAATCGCTCACACCGAGCAATTTCGCCAACGCCGCGAGCACTTCCGGACGTTGCAACGAGGCCAAGCGTTCGAGCCAGTCGGGTTCACGCAACTCGTATTCGAGCAATTGCTGAAAGTGCAGCAACGCCGCTTCCGGAGCGGGCGACTGCGGCAACCAATCGGTGAAATGCTGAATCAAGACGATCGCTGCTCGCAACTCTTGCTGACGCCGCGCGTCGAGCAACTTGCGGCCCGATTCATCGGTGACTCGCAGACAATCTTGCACGCGGGAGCCAACGGTCTGAATCACCATTTGCCGAACATCGACACCGAGCAGCGCGAGAGCGTTCGTCAGTTCGTACAGAAAACCGCTCGTGTCTTCCGCCGAGATGCGAATAACGGTCGTCTGCGGATGCGAGTCGTTATCGAACTCAATCTCAACCGGCGACTGCACGGTGCCGCTCGCTCGCGCATCGGTCAATGCTTCCGACACTCGTCGCGTCAAACGTGCTTGCGCCTCACGACGTCGTCCGCTCTGCGCCTCTTTGAGTAAGTCGAGCAACTCGGTACGGAACGCGGTCCATTCCACACTTGTCTCCGCAGTTGTCGGTGAACTCATCGCCGAATCGGTCTGAGTGTTGCGAACTCCCTGTGTGTTGCGAGCATCAAGCGAGCGGCGACGCACGGCGAATGAGTTCAGAAAACGGAGCGACGACTTTTGCGTGGCACGCAACTCCACAGCAGCCTCTTCAGTCTCAACTTGTCCGCTCAGAATGTCGAAACCATGCACGAAAAGCAGACCACAAATCATCGACAGGTCGCCCAACTGGTCGAACCCCGCAATCGTGATTCGCCCGCTTTCAACGTCGAGCGGCTGCCAATCAACGATCAGCGGATCAGCGGGCGAAAGTCGATCAAGCAGTCGATGATCGCACAACACTCCAGCTTCCTTGTAACCCGCAGCGTCAGCGAGGGCGGGCGTTCCAAGTGACTCCGGTGACGGCAAGCCCGACCACAAAGAAGGCTGCGTTTCAGAGACGTTTTGAAGCGTCCCCCCTCGCTCACGCTTCGGGTAATTGAGGGCATCGGCTTCACCGACGTATTTCTCAAAGATCCGCCGTACACCGGCGCGGTGCTGTTGAAAATGACTTTCCAGTTGCCGTGCATCGAAAAAGTCGAGCCGTCGCGCGAGCGTTTCCAGCTCCGCCGGCTCGCTGGGCAATGTGTGAGTCTGCCGACTGTGCTTCAACTGCAAGGCGTGCTCGATCACTCGATAAAAAACATACGCACTCGACAACTCACGAAACTCGTCCCCTTGCACGAAACCAAAATCGGCCAACCGGACCAAGCCATCGAGTGTGTTGATACTGCGCACTTCAGGAACCGCTCCGCCGTGTTGCAGTTGCAAGCACTGCACAACGAACTCGACATCGCGAATCGTTCCCGCTCCGAGTTTCACTTCACCCCAACCGCGCCCGCGTCGCTGCAATTCTTGTTCGATCTTTTTCTTCGCCTGCCACACGCTGCGTCGCACCGCTTCCGCCGATGCCGCGAAGATCAACGGCTGACACTGTTTCAAAAACTCTTGCCCCAGCGCGAAATCACCGGCAATGACGCGCGTCTTCAACAACGCTTGCTTCTCCCACAACTGCCCCTGCGTTTGCAGGTAATCGAGGTACGCAGCGGTCGTGACTACCAACGGCCCAGCGTTTCCCCACGGCCTCAAGCGGAGATCAACGCGATACAGAAACCCGTGCGATGTGACATCGGACAACGCGCGATTCAACTTTTGTGCAAGCGAGTCAAACGGAGCGGCGTCGCCATCGCAGATGAAAACCAAGTCGATGTCCGAGCTGTAATTCAACTCTTCACCACCGAGCTTTCCGAACGCGAGAACCGCGAATCCGTGCAACGGCTGAGGCATCAGGCCACCATTGTGGCTCGACGCTCCACGTCGAGAGTCTTCGTCGTTTGACACGAAAGACGAGAAATCGGCTTCGGAACTCACGACGCGGAGCGTCGCGCCACATTCTTTAGGCAGTTCGGCCGGCGCATGGTCGTCGCCATCATCACTCACGATCAATCGCAGCGACGCCTGCACGAGCGCGTCCGCCAACAACGACAACTGATTCGTCACGGAACGCAGATCAAGCAGTCCGAGAAAATCGCAAACGCCGATTCGCAGTAACTCGCCTTGCTGAAACCGCCGCAACGCGGCCCAACGCGATTCGGGAGATAACGCGACCGCAGCCAACGCACTCTCCACAAAATCTTGCCGACTCCGCAAATCGCCAACCGAATTGGGGTTCGTCAACTGCCTCAACAAACTCGGTTCGCGGAGCAAAATATCCGTGAGATACGGGCTACCGGCAAACAGCTTTAACAACACTTCAACAGACCGCGGAGCGGTCGCCAACAGGTCCAATAACTCGCGCGGTTTCGGCACGCTGCGAACAAATCGTTCGAGCCCAACCAGAGTCACTTCAGCAACCGGCGACTCCAACAACGCCGCCGTCAATACCGCCAGGCAACGATCGGCCGTGTCGCCCAACACTCCGACAATCAAGGCCCGAAGACGATCGAGATGCGCTGTCGATTCAACAGCAACTGAATCGAAATCTTTGAGCGGAATCGTCATGCCTGCCTCAAGGCTTGGGACGAGCGGCACGCAATTCGAGTGCTTTGACACGATCCGCTTCGGCAAACTGAGCTTGTCCGATTTGCTCATACGCTTCCGCACGCATCGCGTAGCTTTCGCTGTCTTGCGGATTGATCGCGATCGACGCCGTAAAATCTTCGATCGCTTGATCGTATTGCCCCAATCGCCAATACACTTCGCCGCGAGCCTTCAAGCAAACCGAACAGCCCGCATCGAGATTCACGGCGATGTCATAGTCGGACAATGCTTTCTGCAATTCACCGAGTTCCAAAAACAGGCCGCCTCGGCAGTTGTGTGACTCGTGGTTATCCGGGTCGAGTTCCAGCGCATAGTTGAAGTCAGCCATCGCTAATTCCGGCTTCCCCAGCGATCGCCACGTGTCGCCTCGATTGCGATATGCGATGACCATTTTCGGATCGAGTTCGATCGCCTTCGAGTAATCATCCAACGCCTTCTGAAACTCACCTCGTTCAAACCACAAGTTGCCACGATTGTGCCACGCGCCAAACTGCTGAGGTTCCAATCGCACCGCGAGGTTGTAATCCGCGAGCGCCTTGTCTGGCTGTCCCAATTCGTCCCACAAGTTACCTCGACGGTAATAGAGATCACCGTCATCCGGGTCCATTTCAATCGCCGCTGCGTAATCGGCCAGAGCCTTCTCACGCTCCCCTTTTCTCATCCACGCATCGCCACGACTGGAGAGTGCCCGACGGTTATCCGGTTCATGTTTCAACGAGGCATTGAAGTCCTCAATCGCCTCATCCATCTTGTCAGAATTCAACCAAGCCAGACCACGATTGAACAAAATCATTGGATCGTCAGGAGCGAGTTCCAGCGCGCGGTTGTAGTCCTCTAACGCATTCTCCAACTGCCCCAATTCATCCCAACAATTGCCACGATCCATCACTGCCGGAACATATTCCGGATCAAGATCGAGTGCATGCGTGAAGTCTTCGATCGCCTTGTGGTACTCCTGCTTCCCCTCCCATGCGAGCCCGCGATCGTAAAACAGATCGGCATTATCAGGCGTGAGATCAATCGCCGAGTTGTAGTCCTCGATCGCCTCATCCCACTTCATCTGATCGGCCAACGCGCCACCGCGCAATAACAACGCTTCCGAATCGAACGGATCAAGATGCAGCACTTCCGTCAGGTCTTCGCCCGCTCGCTCCGGCTCGTTGATCAATGAAAAGACGCGAGCTCGATTGAAATAGTACGCGGGAGTCGTCGGGTTCAAATCGACCGCCACGGTGAAGTCTTCGAGCGCTCGCTCGGCAACACCCAGCTTGTCCCACACCAGCCCACGATCGTTGAAGAAATCGGGCTCATGCGGATCGAGCTCGATCGCGATATTGAATTCGCGCAGCGCATCACGAAACCGCCCCTTTTCAAAGAGTCGATTCGCTCGATCGTAGTGCCGTTCCGCTTTACTCACAGTATTCCTCGCAGCCAAAGAGGCGAAAACTACTGGCTGACCAGGGACGACGCAATCAAGCTCACGTTATCGCAGCGGAGCCGTCTCGACACGTGCGGACTTCGCGGGCTTCTGTTCTGGCGGGACGCCCAATTGGATCAGCGATTTGTGAATGATCTCGCGAGCCGGTGGGGCCGCGATGTCGCCGCCGAAATGCTCGCCGGTTGTAGACGGCTCATCGACCATGACCAACACGATCACACGCGGATTCGCCGCCGGGGCTCCGCCGACAAACGAACTCACATGCAGCCGGTTCGAGTACTTGCCGGTTGCCGGATCGCGCTTCTGAGCCGTGCCCGTTTTGCCAAAGACCGTGTAATCGTCGAGCCGCGCCTTCTTCGCCGTCCCGCGTTTGATGACCTCGGTCATCACTGACTCGACCAACCACCGCGTCACTTCAGGTCGGATCGTCTTGGAAACAATCGCTGACGACAGCGGCATCTCGTCGTCAACGCGGATCAACTCTTCGTCGCTGCGTCGATCATGTCGATCATATTGTTCGTCACCGTTCGCGTCTTGATCTGATGCGGCATCAATCAAGTCACGAAACCCTTCGAGATCATCGCGATCTTCATCGACATCACGAGTTTCGCGGCGGCTCGCCGGATTCCGAATTTGCAGCGAGATGTTCCGCAGCCACGAATCCTTCTCCGCTGTTCGACGATTCCGTTCGAGCTTCTCCGCCCACGGTCGCCCAACGGGAGCCGTTCGTGTTCCGCGCACGAGTCGCGGACTGATCAGCTTCCCGCCGTTTGTCAGCGCCGTATACGCCGACGCCAACTGCAACGGAGTGACTGCGACTTCTTGGCCCATCGGAATCGAACCAGTTGAGTACGACGTCCATTTCTTCAGCGGATGCAATCGCCCCGCCAGTTCGCCCGGCAGTTCAATCCCCGTTTGTCTGCCGAAACCGAACGTCACCGCCGCTCGATACAGCTCCGCGTTGCCCACTCGCTCACCGATCTTCGCCATGCCGATGTTGCTCGACTTGACCAAGATATCGGTGACGTTGAGCACGCCGTACTTGTGATGATCGTGCAACTCGCGTCGCCCCATGAAGTACGTACCGTTCTCGCAATTGAACGACTCATCGCGGCGAATCAGGCCGTGATCAATTCCCCAACCGACGACGAACGGCTTGAACGTCGAACCGGGTTCGTACATCGCGGCGATCGTCTGATTCTTCCACGCCTCTTCGTTGACGTGCGTCAGATCATTCGGGTCATACGTCGGTCGCGAGGCCATCGCGAGCACTTCGCCGGTCTTCGCATCGAGCACGATCGCCGCCGAATGTTTCGCACGCCACTTCTCCATCACCTTGTCGAGCTCTTCCTCCACATGAAGTTGAATGACCGTGTCGAGCGACAGCGTGATGCTCTTGCCGTGTTGCGGTGCCTCGCCAATGTCCGTCTGCATGTCGATCACACGCCGTCGCGAATCGAGCACGAGTCGCCGATGCCCCGCCTTCCCGGTGAGGTATTCGTTGAGATGCTGCTCAACGCCCCCTCGTCCGACGCCGTCGATGTCACGTCCGCCGATCACGTGCGCCGCGAGATGACCTTGTGGATACTGCCGCATAAATTCATCGCGAAAGCCGCCGAGATCGCGCGGCCATTTCAATTCACTGAGCCGATCAACGACCTCCGCGTCAGCGATGCGACGACGAACCCAAAAGAAATGCTTTTTGTTCTGCTCAGCGATGTGCGACTGAAGCTGATCGGGGTCTTGCCCCACTGCCTCAGCCAACTTGCGAACGAGTTCCCATTGTCCGGGAGTCTGCGTCAATCGACTCGGCACGACGAAGAAGCTTTTCGTCGCAATCGTCGTCGCCAGCACGCGGCCATCGCGATCCAGAATCTCTCCCGGTCGAGCGGGAATCTCTTCGAGGAACGTGCTCTGTTGCTCAACTTGATCCGAGAAGCGATGCCGACTGAACCACTGCAACTGCACCAGCCGCCCGCCGAGCAGCAACCAAAATCCACAGACAACCAACATCAGCAAACGGACGCGCCATTCCAGTGCGTTGCCCGTGGGGCTGTCGTGAGACGGCGTTGTGTTGTGGTCAGAAATCATGTTGCCAGTCTTGATGGGACTGATGGGACGCATGGGAATTATGAAAACGACAAGCCACCTAAAACTCATGACTCCCATGTGTCTCATAAATCCCGTTAGCCATTCTCGGAATCGCCAACGACGTGCGCGGCCCCACTTGAGCCGCTCGCTTGGGAAGTTTGAAATCGCCATTCGCTTCCAACGACTTGATCGTCTTCAGCGGAGCACCTAATCGCTGCGCCTGCAAACGCAATTGGGCATACTGCTCCACCAGCGCGTCCATGCGATAACGCTGCTGAGCAATCTGGCGTCGGTACGACAGGCTTTGTTTTTCCAAAGCCACACCGACCACAGAAATCGCGACGACGAGAACAATCGCCGCACCGAACCGAAAATACATGGCGAGAATATCCGCTGTTGTTGGGGCAGAGTGACATCCCCACGCGCGTCGGTCGTTCAAGCTCTGGTGAACTGCGATCTCAGCCTTTGGTCCTTGAGGTCGCTTATGTCCTTCTCAAAGGGACGAAAGGGACCGAAACGACCTAAGAGTTGCATAACCATCAAGCTGAGCGGCAATAATCCGACAATCTCCGCCGTGCGAGGTTTAACAACCTACCACATCGCGGACTTATCGAGCGGCTGGTTCTTTGCTAGCGATCCGAACTCGGCTCGCGTCGTTCGGCAAACGCAGTTCTTGGCCAAGCTGCAGCTTGTGGGGGTCAGCTAAACGCGACGGATTAAGCTCGACGATTTGGGTCGCACGCGATTCGCGTCCCAAGTAAGCCTGCGCGATTCCGCTGATCGTGTCACCTTTGCCGACGCGATACCAAGCGTTTCCTTTGTCATCCAAGAAGATTCCCGGCGGCAATACCGTGACCTTCTTCGCGGCATGAGGCTGATCCCCTTTGGCTTCCATTTGCACCTTCGGCTTCGGAATCAACGCCGCGTGTTGTTGCTCCAGTGTTTCGCGAGGCGGAGCGACCACAATCAAGCCCGGATACATGCGGCAGGGATCAGCCACGCGATCTCGGTTATGAGCCGCCAGCGCGAGGTAATACTTCTCGCTGCCGTAAACCTTCTTACTGATCGCGCAGAAGTTGTCCCCCTTTTCGACGAGGTACTCGTTCTCCTTCAACAGCGGATGATGCTTCTGCCCGGTGGCCGGTGCCGACAAGTCGGTCGTCGGAGATATCCTGCGTCCCGTTTCATCGGAAGCAACCGCCACTTTTTCTTCCGTGAAGCGATCGACCTTCGGCAACCGAGCGGTCTTCTTGACCGGTCGCGGTGGAACCTCCTCGAAGTCTTCTTGAGCCACCTTGCCGACATTCACTCGCACTGGCTCTTTGAATTGCTCGTCGCGCGGTCGTTCGCGTTGCACAGGTTCCTCAAATCGCTTCGGCTCGCGAGTCTTCGTGAGCGGCACGTCGATGTTCGGCTCGCTCTGCACGGCGACTTTTTGTTTGGTCAGCGGCCGCTCATCAAGATCAATGTCTTGCGAGACGGTGACGCGGCTCGGCTTCGCGGGAGGTTCACCTTGATTGAGGTCCAATTCAGATTCTGCTGCCAAGTTCTTTCGCGAAGTCCTGACGGGCGGTTGTTCTTCGAACGACGGTGAAGCAGTTTGCTCTTGGTCGAGATCAATGTCGTTCATTGATCGAACGACTCTCCTCGGAGGCGGTTCGTTCTGAACTTGCCCGACATCGTCTAAATTGAGATCACCTGAATTGTTCTTCGCAGTCTCTTTGTCAGACTCAGCATTCTGGAAATTCGTTTTTTCAACGGGCGTATTCAGATTGAACGCGTCAGTGCCGCCAGCCGGCTTCACGTCCTTATCTTTTTTTGAAGTGTCTTCAGCAACCACGTTTGCGCGGTTCTTCCAGTTCTTGGCAATGACGACAGCGAACAGTCCTAACAACGCGACGATGCTGACCACGCCAATCAGCGCTTCGCGCGACAACTTCGGTCGTCGCACGGAAAAGCCCCACGCTTTCGCGAGTTGCTCATCGGCGGCAGCAGGATTGTCACCCGCTACGTCGGCAGCTTCAGCGCTGCGCGCAGCTTGGCTGACCGCGAGCGCGGATTCAGCCGAATTTCCTGCGGACTGGGGGACACCGGTTTTTTGTGGAGCTGCTGCCATCGTGTCTCATCCCGAAACGCGTTCTTGACCAATCTGTCTTCCAACGAATGAAACGTGATCACCACCAGCCGGCCTCCCGGTTGAAGTGACTCGTACAAGCTGTTCTGCAACGCTTCTTCCAAGTGCTGCAACTCGCGATTGACCGCAATGCGCAACGCCTGAAACACTCGCGTCGCCGGTTCCTTGCGAGCGTCCCGACGCACCGACGTCGGCAACGCCGCATCGACCGCGTTGACCAAATCGGGAGCTGTTTGAATCGGGTGCGTTCCCCGCTGCCGCACGATCTGTTCGGCAATCGACCGGCTGAATCGTTCCTCGCCGTATTCGCGAAAGATCGCTTCGAGTTCTTCGCTCGACGCCCGCATCAATAACTCGGTCGCCGGCTCGCCCGACGAAACATCGAACCGCATATCGAGCGGCCCCGTCGTGCTGAACCCAAACCCGCGTTCCCGATCCGCCAACTGATCCGACGACAGCCCCAAGTCGACGACAATGCGATCGACCGTTGGGATTCCCAACTCGCTGAGCACTTTCGGCAAATCGCGATAACTGGCGTGACACAGGTGACTCCGTTCGCCCGAAACCACCGCCGCCGCGTGTTGCAGCATGAGCGGATCGCGGTCGAGACCAATCAAGGTTCCAGTCGGTTGAATACGTTCGAGGATTTTTCGGCTGTGCCCACCGCCGCCGACTGTGCCATCAACAACCGTCAAACCCAGACTCAAGTCGAGGGCTTGCAGTGTTTCCCGCAACAGAACGGGGACGTGTATCGCAGCCAAAGGATGTTGTTACTGATTGAGGTGTGTGTTACCGGAGAATTCCGGCGTGGAAAGGGAGGAGTTGAGTTGGGATTTTCCTAAATAACCTGTCGGAGTCCCTCAACGCCTCATAAACGGGCGGGGTTGTATGTGACTTTCGCGAATCGTGAGAAGAGCAAATTGTGCTTACTTCTGGTGCTGCTGCTTCCAGAGTGCCGCGAGCTGATCAAAACCGAGCAACGGCTGCTTTCCTTCGACCATTCCATCAGTCAACTTCGCTGGTGGAGCGTTTGGCTTCTTGCGCGGCGGTTGAACTGGCGGCGCAGAATTGAACTGACGGCGTCGATCGGGCCGCGCAGCACTCGCTGTTGAAGAAGAAGTTGTTGAGTCCGAAGTAACGGCGTCGGACTTCTGTGGCGACGGTATTGGGTTGCCACCGGATATGCTTTGATTCGGTCGAGAGACAACCGGACGGCGCTCGCGTCGTTGTTCACGAGGTTTTGATTCGCCACTCGACGATTGTTGTGGTTCTCGCGGCGGAGATTTTGGTCCGCGCACTTGTCGCGGTGTCCCCGGTTTGATCATCGTCAAGCCGACTCGCTTGCGTTCCATGTCCACGCCGAGAACCCACACCGTCACACCATCACCGACCGAAACCAAACTATGCGGCGACGGAACGTAATTGGCCGACAACTGACTGATGTGAACGAGGCCGCTGTCCTTCAAGCCGACATCGACGAACGCGCCGAAATCGACCACGTTGGAAATCGTGCCGGTCAGTTCCATCCCCTCTTGCAGGTCTTCGATCTTGAGGATTCCCTGCTTGAAAACTGGGCCGGGCAAATCCGTTCGGGGATCACGACCGGGCCGAGATAACGCTTCGAGGATGTCCTTCAATGTCGGCAACCCGACGGACAACTCGTCAGCGAGTGTCACTGCTTCGAGCTGTGCAATTCGCTCACGCAACTCATCGCGAGCCTTTTCAGATTCGAGCAAGCTCTGTGCAGACAGGCTCAAGCGTTCGAGAACTTTGTTTGCCGCAGCGTAACTTTCCGGATGAATCCAAGTGCCGTCGAGCGGCTCGTCACCGCCAGCAATTTTCAAGAATCCGGCCGCTTGCGTGAACGTCGCTTCGCCAAGCCCCGAAACTTCGAGCAACTGCCGACGATTGTTGAAGCGGCCATGTTGATCACGCCACTCAACAACGCGCCGAGCGATGAGTTGATTCAACCCCGACACGTGCCGCAACAACGAAGCGCTCGCCGTATTCAAATCGACACCGACGTAATTCACGCACGATTCGATGACTTGATCGAGCGACTCTTTCAACTCTTTTTTGCCGACGTCGTGCTGATACATGCCGACGCCGATGTGCTGCGGCTCGATCTTCACCAGTTCGCTGAGCGGATCGAGTAAGCGGCGACCGATCGACACCGTCCCGCGACCGGTTGCATCGAGTTCCGGGAACTCTTCGCGAGCGACAGGACTCGTCGAGTAAATGCTCGCACCAGCCTCGTTGACGATGACGTACCGCGCTTCTGGAAGTTCCTTCGCGATCATCTCAGTGACGAGGTCTTCCGTCTCACGACAGGCCGTGCCGTTGCCGATCGCGACCACTTGGCAATTGTGCTGCCGCATCAACTCGGCCAGTTTCGTGATGCACGAGCCACGTTTCTCCGCATTGCCCGTCACGTAGACAACGTCGTTCACCGCCAAGTTGCCGCACTCATCGAGCACCGCAACTTTGCAGCCGGTTCGGAAACCGGGATCAATCGCGAGCACTCGTTGATTGCGCATCGGCGGCTGCAACAACAGACTTCGCAAGTTGCGAGCAAAGACGTCAATCGCTTGCTGCTCGGCCTTGTCGCTCAACTCGCGACGAATCTCTCGTTCGAG